>JAWOEP010000287.1:0-22483 GCA_046482705.1 Desulfotignum sp. | reverse complement strand
ATTTTCGGTCATACAAAAGGGGCTTTCACCGGCGCGGATATGGAAAAAACAGGGTTGATGAAAATGGCGGACAAAGGGACCCTGTTTCTTGATGAAATAGGGGAGCTTCCTTTTGATGTCCAGAAAAAATTTCTCAGGGCCCTGCAGGAAAAAAAATTCCGGCCCCTGGGGGGGAAAACTGAAGTCAAAAGCGATTTCCGGTTGATATGTGCCACCCACCGCAACCTGGAGGATATGGTAAAAGAAAACAAATTCAGGGAAGATCTGTTTTTCAGAATAGTTTCCATGAACATTCACCTGCCCCCTTTGAAAGAGCGGGGCAGGGATGTGGCTGTTCTTGCTTTGCACCATATCAGCCGGCAGAATGGGTTTTATCCCCAAAATGTCTGCAACATGTCCCGGGCATTTGTCGATGAGCTGCAGATTTACGACTGGCCGGGAAATGTGAGAGAACTTTTCAATACCCTGGATCTGGTATGTGCAGAAGCAGGGGACGGGGCCACACTGTTTCCCCACCACCTGCCTGAGCACATCCGCGCTTTTAACATCCGGCATAAATTTGCAGCCAGAGGCAATGCCGGCAGTTCTGTAGAAAAATCCCGGACATCCGCTTTGGGGCCTGCGGAAAACATACCGCCCCTCAAAGACCATATTGAAAATACCAAAGCCGTCTATCTGCAGCATCTGCTGTCCATAACCAGTGGAAATATCAAAGAATCCTGCAGTATCTCCGGTCTTTCCAGGGGCCACCTGTACCGTCTCATGCAGCAGCATAATCTTAAAACCAATGCAGATTCTTAACACCATTATTCCCATATTCAGTGTGATTCTCATAGGATGGCTGGCCCGGCGCAAAGGCTTCATACCGCCTGAATTCGCAGGCCCGGCCAACCGCCTGGTATTTTATTTTGCCATTCCCGCCATGGTATTTGCCGCCATTGCCAAAGGATCCTTGAAAACCGATTTCAACCCCGTACTTCTGGGATGCACCCTTGCCGCTGTGGTGCTGTCTTTTGCAATGACCTGGGTCATGGCGCGTATGTTTCATGTGCCCAAACGCAGATTCGCCAGCTTTGTGCAAAGTGCGGTTCATGGAAATCTGGGTTATATCGGGCTGGCCGTAGCCTATTACTACCTGGGCCAGGAGGGTTTTGTCAGCGCCAGTCTGCTCATCGGTTTTATCATGATCCTCCAGAACCTTTTGTCTGTCAGTATTTTGCAGTTTTATAATGACACAGATTCGCACCGGCACAATGCAGGCAAAATTTTGTCCAAAATCATGGGCAACCCTGTGATCATTTCTGCTGTTGCCGGCATCTGTTTTTCTCTGACCAATGCGGCACTGCCCACGGTCCTTGTACGAACCCTGGATATAATTTCCGGCATGGCACTGCCCCTTGCCCTGCTGCTCATCGGTGCCACCCTGAATTTTGATTTAATGAAATCACAATTACAACCGGTTCTGCCGGCTGCAGGCATTAAATTGATCCTGGTGCCGGGAATGGGCGTTCTTCTTTATACGTTATGGGGGCTGTCTTCAGAAATATATGTCCCCGGTCTGATTCTGCTGGCCTCACCGTCAGCCACTGTCAGTTATGTCATGGCTGTGGAAATGAACGGGGATGTGGATTTTGCCGTTACTGCCATTTCCCTGTGCACGCTGTTGTCTGCTGTTTCCTTTTCAGTCTGGCTGCATATCACATGACCAGCAAAAGGACCTGCAGCAGTCGTGGATAAACTGGTTGAACAACTGTCCTGCTGACAAAAACCTTGAACTTTTTTATGTATCTTTTATAATGATTACCTTTGATTTTAAGGAAACGCGCATAGAAACTGGCCGGGTTGGTCCATTGCATATCTGCTCTGCCTGCATGGATTTGTAATAATTGTGAACAGTGTAGCCCTTAAAAAGGGTATAGCATAATGACTGAGACCAGAACAGATGCCTTTCCTGTCTGGATACTTGTGGTTCTGTCCCTGGCCCTGCTGGTGCTGGTGAGCGGCGGTGGATGGTATTACAACAGCCAGGCAAAAGCTGCCCGGCAGGAGGCCATTGCCCATCTGACCCGGATCGGGCAGGGCCAGGCAGAGGCAGTTGCCGCCTGGCGCGCGACACAGCTGGCGCAGGCCGCTGCAGTGATGCAAATTCCTTTTCTGGCACAGGAAGTGATCCGGTTTCTGACAGACCCCCGGCACAACAACGCCCACCATCTGCGCACCCGGTTTGCCAGCCTTCTTTCCCGGTACCAGTACAGCGATATTCTGGTGCTTGACCAGGAAGGGCGCATCGGGCTGGGCCGTACCCGGAATGCAGAGACAACCACCATATATGCATCTGCCCTGAAACAAGCATTTCACAAGGGTGCACCGGTCTTTGCCCGGATGCATATGGATGGCACCGGAGAAAAACCCTGTATCAGCATAGTCATTCCGGTATTTGGCCAGAGCCCTGACGCTGTTCTTCCGGATTTTCAGCCCCTGGGTGGACTCGTCGTCATCCAGGAAGCTGAAAAGGGCCTGTATCCGTTGCTCAGGTCCTGGCCTGCTTCGGCAGAGACCGGGGAAACCCTGCTGGTCCGCCGTGATAAAGAATCGGTGGTGTTTCTCAACAACCTTGCTGTGTATACCGGCACAGCTTTGAAACTGCAGGTTTCTGTGGCCAAAAAGGATGCGCTGGTGGTCATGGCCGCCCTGGGGCGGCAGGGAATTGTCCAGGGAAAAGATTATCGGGGAGTTGAAGTGGTGGCTGTTCTTCTGCCTGTGCCGGATTCCCCCTGGTATATGGTGGCCAAGCAGGATGCTGCCCGGGTTTTTGCACAATGGCAGGCCCGGTCCGTTTTTTTATTGACCCTGTTTGCAGCGCTGGCAGGCGGGCTTGTGGTCATGGGCCTGCTGGCCTGGCAGGAGCACAAAATGGCCCGGTATAAGCGGTTGTACCGGTCAGAAGCCCGGTTGCGCCGGGAAGCAAAACAGGCGGAAGCGGAACGGGAAAAACTGAATGCCCAGTTTCAGCAGGCCCAGAAAATGGAATCCGTGGGACGGCTGGCAGGGGGGGTGGCCCATGATTATAACAATATGCTCAATGTGATCCTCGGGTATGCGGAACTGGCCCTGGGTAAAATCGATCCTGCCGACCCGGTGCATGACAATTTGAAAAAAATCCATACAGCTGCCACCCGGTCGGCAGATATTACCCGTCAGCTGCTGGCATTTGCCAGAAAGCAGACCATCTCTCCGCAAGTCCTGGATTTGAACCGAACAATCGATGAAGGCATGCTCCAGATACTGCACCGGCTCATGGGAGAAAATATCGATGTGTCCTGGCAGCCTGCCGATACCCTGTGGCCAGTGAAAATGGATCCGGTGCAGATCGATCAGATCCTGGCCAACCTGTGTGTAAACGCCAGGGATGCCATCGCAGATGTGGGGAAAGTTGCCATTGAAACCGGGTCAAAATCATTTGACCAGGCATATTGTGATGACCACCCGGGCTTTGTTCCCGGTGATTTTGTCATGCTGGCGGTGAGTGACAACGGCTGCGGCATGGACAAAGAAACCAGAGACAATATGTTTGAGCCTTTTTATACCACCAAAAAAGCGGGAAAAGGTACCGGTCTGGGGCTTGCCACCGTATACGGTATTGTTCGGCAGAACAACGGCTTTATCAATGTGTACAGTGAACCGGAAAACGGTACCACCATAAAGATCTATCTGGCCCGTCACACAGAACAGCCGGAACAGGCCCAACCCGGAAAACAGGTACAAATCCCGTCAGGCCATGGTGAGACCATCCTGGTTGCTGAGGATGAAACAGTTATTCTGGAGCTGGCCTGTGCCATGCTGGAACAACTGGGATACACCGCACTGGCTGCCGCTTCTCCGGAAGAGGCATTGCACCTGGCCAAAAAATATGCCGGACCGATTCATCTGTTGATCACAGATGTTGTCATGCCCGGAATGAACGGCCGGGACCTGGCCGCACAGCTGGCACAATTGCGCCCGGACCTCAAGGTAGTGTTCATGTCCGGTTACACCGCCAATGTGATCGCCCACCACGGGGTGCTGGACCCGGATGTGCATTTCATGCAGAAGCCGTTTTCCATGGAAGATATTGCCGCAAAGGTGCGGGAGGTGCTGGAAGAGATACAAAATGCAAACGGAAAATACCTATGAACCATACAGATGCATCACAGAACATGGCATTCACCATTGAAGACCGGGATGCGTTTTTACAGCTGGCCGGGGATTTTTTACAGATCAATAATGAATTGCCCGAAATTCTGTCCAACATGGATGATGACTCCGACAAGACACAGATTGAGCAGCTTGCCAGCAAGATCAGCCGGTTTTCCACAGCAGTACAACTCATGGGAGCCACCCCCCTGTTACCCTCTTTTGATGCCCTGGAACAGCTTATCCAGAACATCTGCACAGACCGGTTCACCCAAAATGCCGATATTCCGGATCTAATCATAAAGATATCCGGGCTTTTGGCCTCTCATTTTCACCATTGGGAAAAAATCCTTGCGCAAAACAAAACAAAACTTTTTCGCAACCTGGTTTTCCAGGGAGATGAAGCCTTGCTGGCAGCGGCCCGATCTGTATCTTCAAAAAAACACCTGATTGATTTTTCCGAAGAGTTCGACCTGAATGCCCATCTTTCCCCGGACATGGTGGATGCATATGTCCATGAAGGGTTGTCTTTTGTTGCTGCCATTCAGTCCGATCTGCTGGTACGGTCGGAACAGGAAACATTCGCTGTTGAAGAACTGCATCAAACCCTTTCCATGCTCAAGGGAAACAGTGAGGTGCTGGCAGATCAGAGCCGGCTGGACCTGGATCTTTTTCATTCCCATCCTTTGGGTAAAATTTCAGGTATGGCCGAAGGTATGCTTCGGATACTGGATACCTTTCTGGCAGATGATGCGGTCCTTGCCTCTGATACTGCGAATCTGTTTGTAACCTGTTGTGATGCGCTGCCGGATTTATTTACCCGTCTAGAACAGGCAAAAATGCCGGGCGATCACCCGGACACGCTACTGGACAAGCTGGATGATCATTACCATAACCGCGTAAAGAAAAAGCAACCGCCTTCCATCCCCACCGCTGCATCGGAACCGCCTGGGGAAGGGGCCGCTGGAAAAGGGTCGGAGCAAACATTTATTTCCATTCGGCTGGAGCGCATCGAAACCCTGGGCAATCTCATCGGGGAACTGGTGGTTGCCAAAAACAGCTTCAACAACCTGCGGATATTGATGGATCAGGGAGATAAAACAGCCATAGACGGATTTTTGAAAAAAACCGAAGACAGTTTTCATCGGATTATTTCAGATCTGGACAATGTGGTCATGAAAATGCGGATGCAGAAAATAAAGACTTTGTTTCAGCGGTTTCCCAGAATGGTCCGGGATTTGTCCAAAAAGATGGACAAAGACATTGAACTGGTGTTTTCGGGCCAGGATACGGAAATCGATAACCGGATACTCGGGGCGATAACAGATCCCTTGATGCACCTGGTCCGCAATGCCCTGGATCACGGCGTGGAAACCACTGCCCAAAGACAGCAGACCGGTAAGGATGAAAAAGGTATGATCAGGCTGTCAGCCAGAAATCAGGATGGCCGGACAGTGATTGAAATTTTTGACAACGGCAGGGGTATAGATCCGGAGGTGCTGAAAAAAAAAGCAGTGGAAAAAAACCTGCTGGAGCCGCAGGATGCTGATAAACTCTCGGACCAGGAAGCCCGGGAACTGATTTTCATGCCCGGTTTTTCCACAGCGGAACAGGTCACGGATGTCTCGGGCAGAGGGGTTGGCATGGATGTGGTGGTCAGCAATATAAAACAGATCAACGGCACCCTTTCCATTGAAAGCGAAAAAAACCGGTTCACAAAGGTAACACTGTCTCTGCCCTCCAGCATCTCCGTTTCAAAAGGTCTGAAAGTCTGCCTGGAAAATGATCCGTATATGATACCCATGGATGTGATCACAAAAATGATTTTTGTGGAGCGCAGCAATATTCACCAGACCGGGAACACCCGGTTTGTGGAAAAAGATGGTGCCATATATCCGGTGTTGCATATAAATCAGATGATGGGGTACAGGTCTCCTTTTGAATCAGATAGTGACATTATCAATCTGGTTGTGATAAAAAAAGAACAAAAAGCAGTTTGTGTTGCTGTAGACAAAATTATGGGAATTGAGGATATTGTCATAAAACCCCTGCCGGTAGTTTATGCCAGGCTTGATAAATGGTTTTCAGGATGTACCATACTCTCTGATGGAAATATTGTACTTATCCTGAATATGAACAATTTTTTAGAACAGGGAAATCCGTAATGAAAGATCAGACAGTCAATGAAAATCAGATGGCAGTTTTGTTTGTTGATGATGATCCCATCGCCCATACCCTGATAGATGAATTTCTCGGGGAAAGAACCGTTTTCCATGCCTATTCCGGTGAAGATGCCATGGTCGTGGTGGAACAGGAAAACCCCCCCATTGTCATTACAGATATCTATATGGAACAGATGGATGGGATCGCCCTGACCCGGCGTATCAAAAAATTTCGAAACACTGTTCAGGTTATCGTGATAACCGGTGACAGCGAGATGAGCAATCTGCTGAATGCCCTGGATGCCGGAGCAAATGACTTTTTGGTGAAACCGCTGGAAAAAAACAAGCTTATGGACGCGCTGAACCTGACAGAAGCCAAAATTCTGCGGTGGAAAGAAGCGCTCAAGGATCTGTTTGTCAAACAGGCAGGAAAGGAATAATAATGGGTATTAAAGTGTTGATTGCAGACGATAATGCAATGATGCTGGGATTTTTGGAAAAGCTGGTGAAAAAAGCCCCCAATGTCGATACCATTCTTGGGGTGAAAAACGGGAAAGAGGCGGTTGACCAGGCACAGACATTTTCACCGGACATGATATTGATGGATGTTGAAATGCCGGAAATGGATGGCCTGACCGCCTTAAAGCAAATAAAATCCCTCCAGAAGACCGGTAAGGTGAACCCAAAGGCAAAGGTGATAATTTTGTCCGGAACCATGCATGAGAATGATACCAATGTGCGCAAGGCAAAATTTTTGGGAGCCAGTTACGTGTTTCCAAAACCCGGTGGCGGAGACAGAAGTTTCAGTATTGATGCAGCGGCATTGATGAAAGCCCTTCAGGATGTCGGTTGATGCAGGCCGGATCAGAGAGGATAAGAAAACCCATTGAATACCCGGGATACAGAACTCAAAGAAGAGTTTAAAAGAGATTTTCTTGATCAGCTTCAGGAAGTGGAGCGGATATTGCTCAAACTGGAGAAAGCACCTGAAAACCCGGAATACATCCGGGATCTGTTCCGCCCGTTTCATACTATCAAAGGCAATGCCGGCGTGATCGGCGAAAATGAAATCCAGGAGATCAGCCAGCTGACAGAAACGATTCTGGATCAGGCCCGCCAGGGCAGAAGGACTGTCACTGAAAATGTGATTGATGTGATTTTCCGGTCTGTTGATCTGATCAAATCCATTCTGGCCCAGGGGGATGCCCGGGCATTTTCCACCAGGATCGATCAGCTCAGGGAAGTGCTTGTTGACGAGGCCCGGCAGGGTGATGATCCGTCACAACCCCCTGCATCCGGACGAACATCCTCTGTGTCAGACCTGCGGCTTGACCCTGACCTGTGTGTTCAGCTGATACATCACCTGGTCTTCCTTGATAAAAAAATTACCCAATGCAGAATTGACAGGGATTTTGAACCCGGTCTGTTTGATATTTTTGACAGTGTCCTGGCTGTTTCCGTTCTTTTTGATTCCATTGCCGGCATGCCCTGCATAAAATCAAACATCAAGTATCTGGAAACCTATCTCACCTTTTTGAACACCGGTGATATCCCTTACTCGACAGAAGCCTGGGATCTGATGGACATGATACGGTCCGATATCATGAAAACCATGTATACCGTACTGGTGAACAGCCTGGATGTCGGTATCTGCTATTTTAATCCGGAAGATACCGTTGATACCCTTGAAGACACCATTGACCGGCTGAAGGAAAAAAAGAAAAAAGCGGTGATGGTCAATATTAACAAAACCCGGCCCCCGACATTTGCGGAAATTCAGGCATTGATCCGTCTGGCACAGGATAACCAGGGGCCTGTTGTTTATATTCAGCGATTCTTCGGCCATAAAATGCACTGGCGGGATATGGGCATGCTGATGGAAGATGCCCTGAAAATTGAAACCTCATTCTGGCGGGGCCTTGCATTACTGGCCGCCACCCTGGACGGTTCAGGCGGTTAAGAAAATTCAAAACTTTCTCCTTCAGGACCATGATGAAATACCATGAAACCCACATATGAAGAATTGGAAAAACGGGTTGCCGCACTGGAAAAACAGATCCGGCAAAATCAGCCCACTGAAAATGAAGACCGCCTGAGAATCGCCGGGAAAGCAGCCTATGACCTTATCTATGAATGGACTGTAGCCAGAGATGATCTGGAATGGTTCGGGGATATTGACGGACTGCTGGGATATGCACCAGGAAAAATATCCCGCAACATTGCGGCCTGGCTGGACCTGATTCATCCTGATGACAGAAGCCTGCTTGAAAATGCGGTGGAGATGCACCGAAATACCACAAAGCCAATCAAATATAACTACCGGATAAAGCACAGGGATGGCACGTACCGGCACCTGCAGGACCATGCACTTCCTCTGCTTGATGATCAGGGAAAACCATACAAATGGATCGGTGTCTGTACAGATATCACCAGAGAAATACACAATGAGTTTGCCATTGCATACCGCAGCCAACTGCAGTCACTGCTGATACAAATGTCCATGAAATTTTTGACCACACCTTCAGACGGGCTGGATAATCTCATCAATGAAACACTGATGCAGGTGGGCCAGTTCACCCGGGCAGACCGGATGTATATTTTCAGATATGATTTTGAAAACCTGACCATGACCAACACCTATGAATGGTGTGCACCCAACATTTCATCCCAGATCCAGGAGCTTCAAAATATTTCCTTTGGCATGGACTGGGACCTGATCCGTATGCATCAGAACGGCAAACCGTTTTACATCTCCAGTGCTGAAGACCTGCCTGATGATGCTCCCTTAAAACCCTATCTGCAGGGTATTAAATCATTTTTAACCCTGCCGTTGAAGGATCAGGCCGGGTGTTACGGATTCATAGGGCTGGATGCTGTATCAGAATCCAGACAATGGTCTGATTCTGAAATCGCATTGTTTTTTCTGCTGGCAGAACTTATGGCCAATGCCAGACAGAAAAACCATCAGGAGGATAAGCTGCGACTGGCAGCCAACAAGGCCAATGCCGCCAATCAGGCCAAAACAGAATTTCTGGCCAACATGAGTCATGAAATCCGCACCCCCATGAACGGGGTCATCGGTATGACCGGACTGCTGCTGGGTACGGACCTTACCCCTGAACAGCGCCGGTTTACGGAAGTTATTCAGGGCAGCGGTGAACTGTTGCTGAATATCATCAATGATATACTGGATTTTTCCAAAATCGAGGCAGGACAGATGAAACTGGAACTCCGGGATTTTGATCTGCACCGGATCCTGGATGATGTGGCCAGTAATATGGCGGTAGCGGTTCATAAAAAAGGGCTCACACTGCAGTATAGGATCGATTCGGATGTACCGCTTCTGCTGATCGGTGACCCCACCCGTCTGCGTCAGATTTTGAACAATCTGGTGGGCAATGCAGTGAAATTCACCCATCAGGGTGAGGTGTTGGTGCATGTGTCCCTGAAACAGACACCGGCTGAACTGTGTTTTCGGGTCCGGGATACAGGTATCGGTATTGCTGAAGACAAACTGGCCCATGTTTTTGGCAAATTTTCCCAAACCGACCTGACCACCACCCGGGAATACGGGGGCACCGGCCTGGGCCTGGCCATTGTCAAACAGCTGGTGGAAATGATGGGCGGTGATGCAGGGGTGAATTCCACCCTTGGCCGGGGATCGGAATTCTGGTTCACTGCCGTGTTCAGCAAACAACCGGTACAAAAACCGGAAACAGCCCGATCGACTGAGAAAAGATCCTTTCAGACACTGGCATTGCCCCGGTTTAAAGGACGGGTTTTGGTGGCAGAGGATAATGAAGTGAACCAGGAAGTGGCCCTGGAGATCTTAAAAAGAATGGGGCTTGAAAGTGAAATCGCAGAGAACGGACAGGAAGCGGTAAAAGCTTTGGAAAAACAATCCTATGACCTGATACTCATGGATATCCATATGCCGAAAATGGACGGATTGGCTGCGACAAAAAAGATCAAAAACAGATACCGCCTTCCCATTATCTGTATGACCGCCGGAGTAATGACCCAGGACCGAAAAGAATGCCGCCTGGCCGGGATGGATGATTTTGTTGCCAAACCGGTGGACCCGGCAGAACTGGGAAGGGTCCTGGCAAGGTGGCTGCCGGAAACAACCGGCAATGCCGGTTTTCCCTGTGAAAAGGGAGGAAATGGATCAACACAGGCAGACAGTGCGGACAAAAACATTCTGGTTTTTGACAAAGCCGATCTTATGACAAGGGTTATGAACAACAGAGGGCTCGCTTTAAAAATCCGGGATCTGATGCTGGAAAAAGGTCCGGAAAAAATAACAGCGATAAGCCATGCAGTTGACATAAAAGATTGCCCCACCGCATATCAGGAATCCCATGCACTGAAAGGCATGGCCCTGAACACAGCATGCCCTGCCCTGGCAGGTGTGGCCGGTAAAATGGAAACAGCTGCCAAAGAAAGGGATGACGCTTTCCTGGAGCACTTGCTGCCGGAGTTGAAAAATCAGTTCCATCTGCTGGCTGATGTTTTAAAAAAGACGGCATTATGACGTGTGAAACAAAATATCCTCTCTTTGCCAATGCCTGTGAAAAGGTATATTTTCAGGTGTGATTCATGGACATGGCTGATAAAAGAATGCAAGAAGCCGTTCATGCCTATTTTTATAAAAAGGCTCCAGTTTTGTTTTTTATACTCACCAAGGGCGGAATTGTTGTCAATATTAATGCATATACTGAACATATCCTGGCGGACCGGCACCTGATTGGAAAAAAATTTGAAGATATCATCCTTGATTATGGCAATGCATTTGATTGGAAACAAGCAGTTGCAGGTGAAGACCGGGAATGGTTGATACATATCGCCACCTTTACCCAATTACCCCAGAGCTATTATTTTACGTTTCAACCGGTGGATGATCAGATTCTGGCCTTTGGCCGCCTGGATGGCCGGGATCTGGAAATAATGCACAAAAAGATCATGGCCCTGAATCAGGAGTCAAACAACCTGACCAGGCAGGTTCATAAAAAAAATGCACTTCTCCGGGATGCACTGGATCATGTGGAAAAAACGACACTGGCCAAGAGTGAATTTCTGGCCAGTATGAGCCATGAAATACGTACCCCCATGAACGGGGTCATCGGTCTTGCCGGGCTGCTTCTTGATACAGACCTGAATCCGGAACAGCGCAGGTTTGCCGAGATTATTCAAAGCAGCGGTGAACTGCTGCTGAATATCATCAATGATATTCTGGATTTTTCTAAAGTTGAAGCAGGGTCGCTGGCTATGGATATTCTGGATTTTGATCTCCACCATGTGCTGGATGATCTGATCAGCACCATGGCGGTGGCGGCCCGCAAAAAGAATGTGACACTGTCATGCAATGTGGCCATGGATGTTCCCACACAGCTGGAAGGGGACCCCAACCGCCTGCGGCAGATTCTGAACAACCTGGTGGGCAATGCTGTGAAGTTCACCCACAAAGGAGAGGTGACGGTAAATGTTTCTTTGAAATGCGCACCAGCCACACTCTGTTTCAGAATCCAGGATACCGGCATCGGCATTGCAGAAGACAAACTGACACATATTTTTGACAAATTCACCCAGGCAGAAGCGGCCACTACCCGGGAATTCGGCGGTACCGGCCTGGGCCTGGCCATTGTCAAAAAGCTGGTGGAAATGATGGGCGGGGAGGTGGGTGTGAACTCCACCCCCGGCCGGGGATCGGTATTCTGGTTCACAGCAGTTTTCAGCAGGCAGGCCTTTCCAAAGACAAAGACTGTTCCCCGGTCCGGGGAAAATGCGGTTCAGTCATCTGTATTACCGCAATTTACAGCCCGGGTTCTGGTGGCGGAAGACAATGAAATCAACCAGGAGGTGGCCCTGGAAATACTCAAAAAAATGGGCATTGACGCAGATATTGCCAAAAATGGGCAGGAAGCGGTTTCTGCTGTGGAAAAGCGATCCTATGACCTGATACTTATGGATATCCAGATGCCGAAGATGGATGGATTGACAGCAGCGAAAATGATCAGAAAATCCCATACCCTTCCCATCATCTTTATGACAGCCGGTGCCATGATAAAGAATGACAGCATATATCAGCAGGCAGGTGCGAACGATTTTGTAGCCAAACCGGTGAATCCGGTTACATTGGGAAAGGTACTGACCAGATGGCTGCCCGGAAAAGACCACCTGATTTCTGCTGATTCGGACAGGCTTGTGAATAATGGCTCCCGGCATCCGGATCTGTCTTCTAAAAAATCGGCTGTTGTACAGGACATCCCTGCTTTTGACAAGGCGGGACTCATGTCCAGGGTGCTTGAAAATGAAGCTGTTGCAGCAAAGATAATACACCTTGTGCTGGAAAAAGTGCCAATGGCAATGGCTGCACTGGAAGAGGCATTGGAACGAAGTGATTTTCAGACAGCATTTATGAAAGCCCATGAAATAAAGGGCATGTGCCTGAATGCGGCCTGCCCTGCTCTGACAGAAGCAGCCCGGAAAATGGAGGAAGCAGCAAAGAAAAATGACCACAAAGTCCTTCATTTACTGCTGCCTGAACTTGAACAACAGTTTCGGCGGCTGAAAAAAATTTTAACGAAGAATTGCGGTTTTTAAAGTGCGGTGGCAGCCATGCAGATAATTTTGGCGTTGGAAAACAAGTGACATACTAAAAAGGAAAAAGTTTCGTGAAACAGATATTGGTCATAGATGATGAACCGTCAATCAGGTTTTTATTGGGAAAAATGCTCGAAAGAGAAGGATATGCTGTCATCACAGCCGCGGATGGTGAGGAAGGGATGAAATTATTTCAAGAATCGCCGTTCGACCTTGTCATCACAGATATCATCATGCCTGAAAAAGAGGGGATAGAAATCATCATGGAAATCAAAAACGAACATCCGGACATTCCTGTTATTGCCATATCCGGCGGAGGATTCAACTCTCCGGGAAGTTATCTGAATATTGCCCGGGCAGCAGGCGCAGCTGCAGTACTTGAAAAACCCGTGGAAAAAGAAACCCTGTTATCTCAAGTGCAAAACTTACTGGCATCATAAGGGATGGATGCAGTCCCTGTTTTTTTTCTTATTTATGACGGGCTTGTTCTGTCATCCAGGGCCTTGCGGATGGCAAGGCTGAGATCGTTTCTTTTAAAGGGTTTTTGCAGCACGCATGCCGCACCGGTATCATGTGCTTTCCGGGTAGCTGTAACACTGCTGTTCCCCGTCCAGAGGATAACCGGAAGATCGGGCCTGATACTGTGACAAAACCGGGTCAGCTCAATGCCGTTTATATGGGGCATGGTGATATCTGATAGCAGCATGTCAAACCGGTCCGGGTTTTTTTCAAACAGGGAAAGCGCCTGCTGGCTGTCTGTCATTGTGGTGACGGTATAACCCAGTTCTTCGAGCATGTCCTGGACAATATAGGGCAGCACCTGCTCATCATCCACCACCAGTAAATGTTCGCATCCCCTCCGGGGTGTGTGGCTGTCCTTCTTTTCTGCCAACACCTTCCGGGCTGCAGCCGGCAGGAACACATCAAAACAGGTGCCTTTGCCCGGGGTGCTGTCCACGAGAATTTCGCCGCCATGTTCTTTGACAATGCCATGGACGGTTGCCAGACCCAGACCGGTGCCGTGTCCTTTTTCCTTTGTGGTGAAAAAAGGATCAAATATTTTCGGCAGGATATGAGCGGGGATACCGCAGCCGGTATCTGAAACACTGAGTTTGACAAACGGACCGGGAGTCAGATCCGGCAAAGTTCTGGTGAAATCCGCATCCAGATTTTGAAAGGCCAGAGAAATGGTCAAAGTACCGGTCTGATTCATAGCCTGGGATGCATTGGTCGCCAGATTGACCACCAGCTGGTGAATCTGGGTGGGATCTGCTTTAATGGGAGGAAGATCGGCAGCGATGTTGTAGGTGATCTGCAGGGTGGACGGCAAAGATGCCCGCATGAAATTGACAGCTTCTTTTACCACTACATGCACGTCCATGGTATGCAGGGTGCTCTCTTTTTTCCGGCTGAAGGTCAGGATCTGGGAAATAAGGCTTCTGGCACGTTCACTGGCGGAAAGGATTCCGGAAACCCGTTTGGCAGCCTGGGTTTTTTCCGGAATTTCTTCTTGTACCAGTTCAGCATATCCCACAATGGCAGCCAGGATATTGTTGAAGTCATGGGCAATCCCCCCGGCCAAAACCCCCATGGCCTCCATTTTCTGGGAATGCCGCAGCCGCAGTCCCAAGTTTTTTTTGTCCGTGATATCCATGTGGGTGCCCACCATGCGCAAGGCTTTTCCTGCCGCATCTTTTTGTACGGTTTTGCCCCGCCCCAGTATCCACCGAAACCCCTTGTCTCTGGTTTGCATGCGGAATTCCATTTCAAAAGGTTCTGAGGACACAAGGTGGTGTTTGATGGTTTTCATTGCATTGGATCGGTCTTCCGGGTGCAGCAGCATCTCCCACGTGGTAAATTCCTGGGGCAGTTCATAAGGGCTGTACCCGAGCATGGTGTAATAGCGGGGGCTGAAATAGATTTCATTGGTATCAATGCGCCAGTCCCAGATGGCGTCGCTCACCGAATCCAGAATCAGCGTGAGCCGTTCTTCGCTTTTCTGCAGCTCTGCTGTCCGTTTTTGTACCAGGTTTTCAAATGTTTCCGCCTTCCGGGTATGAAATGTTAAAAGGTTCTCTTCATGTCGGTGGCGTTGGATGGCCATGGCAAACAGGGTGGCCATCCGCTTCACAATGGTCAGATCGATATCTTTGTATGGTGCGGCCGGGTTGGCCAGGGCAATCTGTCCTGCCACCCTGTCATTGATCATGGCCGGAACCCCCAGAAAAGCCTGTATTTTAATATGGCCTTCAGGGGTGCCGGAAGACCGGGGGTCATTATCCATATCATTGACCATGACCGGGGTTTGGTTTTTAAGAACCCATCCCCATAATCCGCTGTATTTTTCAAACACAATGGATTTATCAGGGATCCGGCATTCATGCCAGATATCTTTTGTCATGGTATGGCTGATGAAGCGTTTGTGCTGGTCATCAAAGGTGCCGACAAAACCATAGGTGCTGTTGGTGAGTCGTTTGGCCGCATCAAGCACGTGATCCGCTATTTTTTCCAGGCTGGTGGTGGTGAGCAGCAGGGTTGCCAGGCGGGACAGGGCAATTTCAATATCTTTTTGAAAAACAATGTCCTGTTCCACCCGTTTTTTTTCTGCGATTTCCCATATCACATCAGCATAAAAGCAAAGGTTCCGGGCATCGGTCGCGGTATAGGGTGCGCTTTTGTTACCCACCCCGACCAGGGCTACCGCCCGGTTTTCCCGCATGACCGGTACCACCAGTTCCCGGATAACAGGGGCATGTCCCTCTGGCAGCCCTTTTTTATGGGGCATGGCCATATAATCATTATGGATGACCGGTTTTTTCTTTCTGATGCTGTCCGCCCATATCCCGGCCCGGTCAATGCTGTAATGAAGAGGTTTGCCCTCTGTTGTGCAGAATTCGGCAAGGGTGCGGGAAGACCATTGCTGCCGGGTCAGGCTTTGTTGATCTTGTGAAACAAAATGCAGAAAACTGATATAGCTGTCTGTCAGCGGTTCAATGGTATCCAGGGCTATTTTCATCCAGTCATCAAGGCAATGGCTTTCTGCCATCCGGATGAGATGCAGCCGGGTATCCATGAACGGATGGTTCTGCAAAGGCATGTCTTTTTTTAAAGCCGCCATTAATACCGGCCTTTCTCTCCTTCTTCAGGATCGGCATATTTCAGGGCAATGGCATGGAATTGTTTTTCACAGGACAAAAACACATCCACCTGTTCCGGATCAAAATGGGTGCCTTTGTCCGCTTTGATGATACCCACTGCTTTTTCATGGGAAAATGCCGGTTTATACAGCCGCTTTGATATCAATGCATCATAGACATCTGCTATGGCCATCAGGCGGCCTGCCAGGGGGATATCTGTCTGCCGTAACCCTTCAGGGTAACCTGTGCCATCCCATTTTTCATGGTGGGAATAGGCGATTTCCCGGGCAATGGTTAAAAACGACTCCCTTCCCAGGGTTTTTGCCGATGTCATGATGATGTCCCTGCCATATACGGTATGTTTTTTGATTACATTGAATTCTTCAGGGGTGAGCCTGCCCGGTTTCAACAAAATATGGTCGGGAATGCCGACTTTTCCGATGTCATGGAGGGGTGCTGATTTTATCAACAGCTCTATATACCGGTCATCCATTGAACGGGAAACGCTTGTTTGCAGGTCCCGGTTCCGGGTAGCCAACAGCTGGATATACTGTTTGGTGCGGTTGATATGCTCTCCGGTTTCTTCATCCCGGAATTCAGCAAGCTTGCCCGCGATTTCAATGGTCACATCCTGGGTGAGATCCAGCTGCCTGGATTTTTCAATCACTTTGTTTTCCAGGTTGTCCCTGTGTTCCTTGAGCATCAGATGGGTGTTAACCCGCTGTTTAAGCAGATGTGGGTTGAATGGTTTGGTGATATAGTCCACTGCCCCCAGGGCCAGTCCCTTTGTCTCATCGCTTTCATCATGCAGTGCAGTCAGAAAAATTATGGGAATGCCGGAAAAACGGGAATCAGATTTCAGGGCATTGCACACCGCATATCCATCCATTTTGGGCATCATCACATCCAACAGGATAAGTTCCGGAAGCACCCGTTCCACAAGGGCAATGGCATCCTGACCACTTGTTGCCACACTGATGCGGTATTTGTCGGCAAGGGCATCGACAATAAGATTGATATTATGTTCAGAGTCATCCACGACCAGTATTTGTTTTTTCATGTCATTCATTTGTAGTTTGTTCTGTATCCGGTAAAACTTTTTTTGTCAACATTACCAGTTTTTTTTCCGCATCCTTGAAACGGTAGCGGCTGATAAGGGTTTCCACTGCAGCCAGCTGCGTCAAAAGGATCGGGCTGATATTCTGTGTTTTGATGCGTGTCAGCACATCCCGGCATTCTGCGGGCTGGTGCTTCTGGATGAGATCAAGCAGGATGTGCATCTGTTTTTCAACGGCAGGGCCGGCGGTTTCAAGGGTGTTGAGCAGGGAAAAGGCAGCAGCCACAACTTGTTTTATCAGGGCACAAAAAGATGTGACCTCCTGGTGAAGCAGATCATGATTTTTTTTTGTCAGGGCTTCATCATCCAGATGGGACAGCAGGTTACGGGCAGATTCCCCAAGGGTGCCAGCCCCGATCATGGTGCCGATGGAGGAAAGATTGTGTGCTGAAAATTTCATGGACTGGATATCTTTTTCCTTGAGTGCGTTGGCAAGTGTCTTATCAACCTGGTCATAAGTGTTGGTAAATTTTTGCAGCATTTTGATATACAACGGCTTGTGATTATCCACATAAGCCAGTCCGGCTTTCATGTCAATGATACCTGCTGCCTGGCTGCCTGCATCATTGGATGGTGGCATTCCATGTAACCATTTGTCAAGAATTTTTGTGAGATCCTGCATGTTTATGGGTTTTGTGAGGCAATCATTCATACCTGCGCTGAGGCACTGGTCCTGAATCTGTGCAGGATCATGCCCGGTCAAGGCGATAATGGGAATACCGGAAGCCCACGGAACCTGAAGTCTTCGTATTTTCCGGGTGGTTTCAAATCCATCCATCCCGGGCATTTCAAGGTCCATGAATACCAGATGAAACTGTGATGAACATAGCTGTTCAACCGCTTTTGTACCACAGTCCGCCTCATATATTCCAGCCCCGGTTTTTTCAATAAAAGCTGCAACGATCTCCCGGTTCACCGGGTCATCATCCACTATCAGAATTTTTTTATTTGTGAATGTGTTTTGCATGATCGGTCCGGGTGCTGGTTGATTATTCCGGGAACCGTCCGAAGTCTCAACAGGTAAAGAGGCAATGGCTGTGGCTGGAGACAGGGCAAAGGGCAGTGACACGGTAAAAACAGAACCTTTTCCAGTTTTGCTTTTGACCCGGATGCTTCCATTCATGGCATCTGTTATCTGTTTTACAATGGCCAGGCCCAGGCCGGTGCCGCCATATGCCCTGGCACTGGATCCGTTTGCCTGGGTAAAGGGTTCAAACAGGTGTGATAACTGGTCCCGGGTCATACCGATCCCGGTATCTGCTACCATTACTGTCAGCAAAAGATTCTGTCCCTCCTGAAAGGTGATGTCCGACGTGACGGTCACTTCACCGGCAGACGTGTATTTTACGGCATTTTCCACAAGTTTCATAATAATCTGGGTGAGGCGGAGGCCGTCCCCTTCCATGAAAACGGGCAGTTCATGGGTAAAGGTATACACCAGGTCAATCTTTTTTTCTCTGGCCGTGGTTTCATTTTCAGTGATGATTTTTTTCATGATATCACCAAACTGGAATGTTTCTTTTTTTATTGCCGGATTTCCCGCATCTATTTTTGCAAAGTCGAGTATATCATTGATAATTTTCATAAGTGCTTTGCCTGCGGATTGGATGTGGGAAATCCGCTGATACTGGTCTGGTGACAGATCTGCATCCAGTGCCAGCCGGCTCATGCCCAGGATGGCGTTCATGGGGGTTCTGATTTCATGGGAGATGGTTGCCATAAATTCGTTTTTCGCCTTTACGCCTGCTTCAGCACGTATTTTTGCCTGTTCCAGGTCCTGAATCATTTTTTTTCGGGCGGAAATATCCTCTTTAATGGCAACAAAGGAAACAATTTCTTTCTGGTCGTTGAATATGGGAGAAATTGAGGCAGACTCCCAGTAAATTTCTCCGTTCTTTTTTATGTTTTCAAATTCACCATGCCATACCTGTCCCTTTTTAATGGTTTGCCACAATGTTTTGTAAAATTCATTTGGCTGTTTTCCGGCGCTTAAGATGCTCGGGTTCCGGCCCAAAACTTCCTGCATGGTATATCCGGTGACCTGTTCAAATGTGGGATTCACATATTCGATGGTCCCGTCTACATCAGTTATGACCACGCTGACAGGGCTGTGTTCAACTGCCTGGGACAGCCGGCTAAGCTGCTTTTCCGCTCTGCTTCGCTGGGTGATGTTTTCATGGGCAGCAACGGCCCATCGTCTGTTGTTCACCGTAAACCAGGTAAGGTTCAACCGGAACCACCGGTGCCTGTCAGATGAATGGCAGGGGTATTCCATGGCAAACGCATCGATTTTGCCGGACAGCAGAGCATCCATTTTTTCCCCAAGACCGGTGGCCTGGTCACTGCCGGGGCCGGTGGCATTTTTGCAAAGATCAATATAGTTCACACCAATACCATAGTTTTTCGATGCCAGATGGTTTTTGTCGGCAAAAGTTTTCCATGCCTGGTTCACAAACACAATGGTGCTGTCATTGTCCATTACGGCAATATGTTCGGGCAGTGCATCCACAACCTTTTGTAAAATTTTTTTATCCATCAAGCTATTGCGGGAGGTTTGTGGTATTGGCGGTGTTGTAAGGGCCATAAGAATTATTTGCCTTCTTTTTTTTGTGATTGTATGTTTTACAATTATGCGGTTTTAAATTTTTTGGTCATGGCACGAAGCTGTTCTGCCAGACCAGACATCTCTTCGGCACTGGTGTTCACCTGGCTGCCGGCTTCTGCAATTTCTGATGCCGCCTGGTTGACCTCGCCGATATCTTTTGCAATTTCCTCTGATACCGAAGAACTCTGGGATACATTCTCGTTGACCTCCTGAATACCCTGGGCAGCCTGCTGGACATTGCCGGTAATCTCCCGGGTGGCAGAGGATTGTTCCTGGATGGCCGTTGCAATGGTGGTGACGATGTCATTGACATCATGGATCACCGTGGTTATCTGCTGAATTTCTTTCACAGTGTCGCTGGTGGTGCTTTGTATTCCCTGAATGCGTTCCCGTATCTGTCGGGTCGCTGCCTCTGTCTGGTTGGCAAGGTCCTTAATTTCGGCCGCCACCACGGCAAACCCTTTTCCTGCCTGTCCGGCACGGGCCGCTTCAATGGTTGCATTCAGGGCCAGCAGATTGGTCTGGCTGGAAATTTCCGTAATGGTTTCCGTGACCTTTCCTATCAAAATGGCTGCCTCACCCAAAGCTTCCACTTTTTCAGAGGCTTTTTCAGATTTTTCCACAGCATCATTGGTAACAGAGCGTCCTTTTTCCGTGCTCCGGGCAATTTCACTGATGGTCGACCCCATTTGCTCAGCCGATGCCGCCACCATCTGGATATTGGTGGATGCCTGTTCAGAAGCAGCTGCCACACTTACCATACTGGTACTCATTTCTTCGGCAGCTGCAGCCACTGTAGTGGATTTTTCAGCACTTTGCTCCGCATTGGCTGACATCTGGCTGGAGATGGCTGACAGCTCCGTGGATGAGGAAGACAGCACCGACACCCCCTGGGATAGTTCCGTGAACATCTGGTGCAGATTGGACCGCATCTGGTTCATGGCCCTGGCCATGGTTCCGATTTCATCTGCCTGGTCAATGTCCAAAGTCTTGGTCAGGTCCCCGTCAGCCAGGGCATTGGCAAAATATACGCTTTTTTTGATGGGCCGGGTAATGGTCCTGGTAAATGCCAGGGCTGCACCGGTGATACAAATAATGCCCACCAGGGCGATAACAGCGATCAGCATCTTCATCCGGGTTATGGGTGCAAATGCTTCATGGGCATCGATTTCGGAAACAACGGCCCAGGTGAGGTCTTTAATGGTCAACGGCCCGTAGGCGGACAACACCTCTTCTTCCAGGTAGTTCCGGGTCAGTTGGTGACCGGTTTTTCCTGCCAGGGCCTCCTTGACTGCCGGGGTTTCCACCCTGCCTGTTTCCGGGTTGGCAAAACTGGCGGTTACAGAGTGGGTATCGGGTGAGAGATATGAATCAGAACGCATGAGAAAATCCGGACCCACCAGATAGCTTTCACCGGTTTCCCCCATACCGTGGCGGGATGTCATGACGGCATTTATCTGGCTTACCGGAATCTGAAATCCCACAACACCGATCAGGGCTCCGGATGCATCATGAATCGGGTATCCTGCAAAAATTGCGGGTGTGCCGTTGCTCGGTGCATAGGGCACCATGTCCACCACGGCAGGTTTGCCTGTATTGACAATTTTGGCCCATAAGCCTGCAAGACCGCTGTCCTTGTATTGGCCGTGGCCCAGGTTTTCCCCGAGATCCTTTTCTTTTTTATTGGTATACATGACATGGCCGTGGGCCGCGCAGATCAGGAACATGTCATAGACGCCGCTTTGTTCCTGATAGGTCCGCAGTTTTCTGCCAAAGGAATCCCATATCTCCCGGTATTCCGGGGTGGTGACGTCATAGCTGCCCGTGGCGGTGACATGGGTATCATTGTGGTATTGGACCAGCCGCTCATAAAAGGAATGGACCTCCCTGGATTCGGCAAAAACACCCATCTGCAGAAACAATCCTTTGAAATACTCGGCGATATGTTCCTGCTTGGCTGCCTGAAGGCCTTCCATTTGTTCATACACCAGTTGGGTGATGGCATTTCTGGATTGGTTGACCGCCAGGATGCCCATGATGGCCAGCGGCAGAATGCCGATGACCAGAAAAGCTGCTGTAAATTTTATGCCCATTTTCATGTTTTTCAGTTTGATCACGCTGCACCTCTTTCAGATGGTTTGTTTTTATTGCCTGCAAAACACTGTATCAAGATGCGTGCCACAGAATATAAAAGAAAAACTATAATAAAATTTTTAATAATTACAATGTGTTAATAAAGAGAGATGATGACGTTTCAATCGGAATTTTTTTGTAAAAAATCGGGTGTTTTTTTGTTTGGCAACACTTTTTTTGGTTTTCAAAAAAAAATTCAGGATCAGTATGGCAGCAATGTTTTTTTCAGGATCACGGCTTTTGCAGCTGATATTTTCGCATAAAATAATAGAGCCGGTTCTTGCTCAGCTCAGAGTGAGCCGCAGCCTGGTCAAGATCCCAGTTGTTGTGGGACAGGAGCATGGAAAAATAGTGTTTTTCTATTTTTTCAAGTGCCTTTTCCTTAAAGGGCTTGAATGCTTCCAGGAGATGTCCGGCATCTGTCGGCAGGGGGGTGTCTGCCTGCTGCAATCCTTTTTTAACATGGGACACCCGGATCACTGTTTAGTCATCTCCTCAACACCTACACCAAGTTTCTTAATACTCCCAATGTGGGCCTTTATTGTTTCCGCAT
>JAWOEP010000253.1:0-23843 GCA_046482705.1 Desulfotignum sp. | reverse complement strand
TGCAGGAGCCACGCCGCCGCGAGCCCCGAGACCCCTCCGCCGATGACCGCGATCCGCTGCCGTTCCATGCCCTTGCTCCCCGTGCCGTAAGTCTGGAAATATTTATACACGAATTGTAAAAAAATTCCGTACCCTGCTGATTATCAGGGAAGGATTTCCCACCTACGGGGGGCTGGCCGGCCGGGATCTGGAAGCCATTGCCGTGGGCCTGAAAGAGGCCCTGGAATACGACTACCAGGTCTACCGCCATGCCACAGTCCAGTACCTGAGCAAAAGCCTCATTGACATCGGGGTTCCCATTGTCCGGCCGGCAGGCGGGCATGCCGTGTTCCTGGATGCAAAAAGAATGCTGCCCCATATTCCATCCCTGCAGTATCCGGGTATCGGTATTGTCAATGCCCTGTATACACAAGGGGGCGTAAGGGGTGTGGAACTGGGGTCTGTGATGTTCGGGGCATTTGATGAAAACGGCAAGGAGACAGCATCTCCCCTGGAACTGGTGCGCCTGGCATTTCCCAGGCGGGTGTATACCCAGAGCCATTTTGATTATCTCATTGAAGTGATCAAAGAGGTGTGGGAAAACAAACAGGATATTCCCGGATATAAGATTATTTATCAGGCACCGTTTCTGCGCCACTTCACCTGCCATTTTGAAAAAATTGACAAGACATGATACAGCGGATAACACTTTTTGCTTGACTAAAAACACCCATCTTTTTATAGTTGCCCAATTTACAATTAAAATTGTAGGTATGGTGTACACAAAATTTAACCTAAACAAAGGGAGTAGAGCATGAAATCATTTTTCAAGGTAGCAGCAGTTGCGGTATTTTCCATGATTGTATTTGCAGCACCCGGCTTTGCCGCTGATACAGTCAAAGTTGCCAGTGCCGGGGTCATCTCCGGTGATCTGGCACCCTATGGTATTTCAGCCCTCAGGGGGGTGGAAATAGCGGTGGATGACATCAATGCCAAAGGCGGCATTTTGGGCAAAAAAATTGAATTGCTGGTGGGAGATGATGTGTGCAAGCCTGAAGTTGCCGTAAACATCGCCACCAAACTGGTATCTGACGGTGCCCAGATGATCATCGGCCATGTCTGCTCCGGTGCCACCATTGCTGCCAACAAAATTTACAAGGATGCCGATCTCCTGATTGCCTCCCCTGCCTCCACCAGTGATGAACTGACCTTTACCGGTGAACATCCCAATTTTTTCAGAACCATTGCCAATGACGGTGCCCAGGCCATTTTGATGACCGATTTTGTGAAAAATGAAATCAAAGCCAAAAAAGTAGCCCTGATCCATGACAAAGGCGATTACGGCAAAGGCCAGATGGAACTTGTCAGACAAAATTTTGAAAAAATGGGCGGGGTGGAAATCGTTCTGTTTGAGGGGGTGACCACCGGTGCTATGGATTATTCCGCCATTGTCCAGAAGATCAAACGGTCTGATGCCGAGGTTACCATGTGGGGCGGATATCATTCAGATGCTTCCAAAATCGTACAGCTGCTCAAAAAGAAAAGAGTGGACACCACTTTTTTCGGGGCTGACGGCATCATTGGTGACAACTTCACCAACCTGGCCGGCAAATATGCGGAAGGCGTTTATGCCACAGGTCCCAATGACACATCCGGTAACCCTTTGTACCAGGAACTGTCTGCCAAACACCAGAAAAAATTCGGTGAAGATCCCGGTACTTTTTTCTTTAACGGATATGCCTGCCTCCAGGCCCTGGCTGCTGCGGCTGAAAAAGCGGGAACACTGGAATACGATGCCATGCGGGCCGCCATGTTTGAAATCACGATCGACTCTCCTTTAGGCCCCATCGGGTTTGATGAAAAAGGGGATGTTGTGGGTGCGGGTTTCTCCGTATACAAGGTTATTGACGGAAAATACCAGCAGGTTAATTAACGCCTGATGCACTGTAAAAAACAGGGGCGTAAATCCATGACGGATCTGCGCTCCTGTTTTTGTACCCAGCGGTTTTACCTAAATTTTTCAAAGATCAGGATGAATTACCATGCGTTGGATTAGTATATTACTGGGTGTGGCCGTGGCCGGCATCATCGGTTTTTTTGCCGTCCGCGAGCTTCTCATCGACCCCTTGTATTTTTTTGAACTGTTTCTGGGGGGCCTGACCAGGGGGAGCATTTACGCCCTGATCGCCCTGGGATATACCATGGTATACGGCATCATTCAGCTGATCAATTTTGCCCATGGTGAAATCTACATGATCGGAGCCATGACCGCCCTTATCATTGCAAGCCTTCTGGGGATGTGGGGCTGGAATACCGCTGTTATCGTCATCCTGGCATTTGTGTTTGCTATTGTGTATTCCTGTGCCTACGGATTTACAGTGGAAAAAATCGCGTACAAACCCCTGCGGAACGCCCCCAGGCTGTCGGCCCTGATATCTGCCATCGGCATGAGCCTGTTTCTGCAAAACTATGTGATGCTGGCCCAGACCCCGGAATACCTGCCCTTTAAAAGCCTGATACCTGATTTCAGGTTCTGGGAACCCTTTTCCCATATCATCACTTCTGTGGAACTTACCATCATCGTCACCACGGTGATCGTCATGACTCTGCTGGGACTGCTCATCAAATTTACCCGCATCGGCAAAGCCATGCGGGCCACAGCCCAGGACAAGGTCATGTCCGCGCTTTTGGGCATCAATGTCAACAATGTCATTTCCGCCACTTTTGTGGTGGGGTCTGCCACCGCTGCCATCGGCGGGGTGCTCATCGCCTGCCATGTGGGTCAGATCAATTTTTTCATCGGTTTTCTGGCCGGACTCAAGGCCTTTATTGCAGCTGTTCTGGGTGGGATCGGCTCTATTCCGGGTGCAGTGCTGGGATCACTGGTGCTGGGCATTTCCGAAAGCTATTTTACCGGATATTTTTACAGCGAATACGAAGATGTGTTTGCCTTTTCCGTCCTGGTGATCATTCTGATTTTCCGTCCATCCGGCATCCTGGGCAGACACGATGCCCAGAAAGTGTAACCGGAAATTTAGGGTAAAATATTATGGCGATTAAAAACCAAATCAAACAATCTTTGATCATTGCCTTCTGGTTCATGATCCTCACCTTTCCCATCATGGTCATAAAAGTCAACACCATCAGACATACCATCGATTTCAGATGGGCAAACCTGGTGGGGGTGGGTATTGTGACGTTTTTTGCATCCATGGTCTGGAACTATTTTTTACGGCGCAATGAGGCCCAGAAAAAAAAAGAGGTTGACGATGACATTCCCATGGTGCACAGGCTGCTGCAGAACGACCGGTTCCGCAGACCCTTCCTGGGACTGGTGGCTGCCTTTTTCATAGCCTATCCTTTTGTGTTTCCCATGTACCACACCTCCATCA
Organism: Desulfotignum sp.; assembly: GCA_046482705.1. Classification (GTDB taxonomy): domain Bacteria; phylum Desulfobacterota; class Desulfobacteria; order Desulfobacterales; family Desulfobacteraceae; genus Desulfotignum. The sequence goes on along the minus strand of JAWOEP010000253.1, from coordinate 20,472 downwards.
TGATATCGGCCCTGGTCTATGTCATGCTGGGACTGGGGCTCAATATTGTGGTGGGGCTGGCAGGCCTGCTGGATCTGGGGTATGTGGCGTTTTATGCGGTGGGTGCCTATGCCTATGCGCTGCTGAATCTGCATTTCGGGCTCAGTTTCTGGGTGGTGCTGCCCATGTCCGCCCTTCTGGGGACCCTTTTCGGGGTCCTGCTGGGGTATCCGGTGCTCCGGCTGAGAGGGGACTATCTGGCCATTGTGACCTTAGGGTTCGGGGAGATCATCCGGATTGTACTGGAAAACTGGGATGATTTTTCCAACGGTCCCCGGGGCATCGGTGATATTCCGCCGCCCAGTTTTTTCGGGCACTATTTCGGCCAGCATGATACCATGGTATATATATATTTTATCGTGATCTCTCTGGTGCTCATGACCATCTTCTTTGTAAACCGCCTGGAGAACTCCAAAATCGGCAGGGCCTGGATTGCGCTGCGGGATGATGAGATCGCCTGCCAGGCCATGGGTATTGACAAGTTTAAAACCAAACTTACCGCTTTTGCCCTCGGGGCCACCTGGGCTGCCATGGGCGGGGTGGTGTTTGCCGCCAAAACCTCCTATATCAACCCCATGTCATTCACCATCTGGGAATCCATCACCATTTTGTGCGTGGTGGTCATCGGGGGCATGGGATCAGCCATAGGCGTCATTGCCGGGGCCCTGGTGCTGATCCTTTTACCGGAATACCTGCGGGCTGTGTCTGAATACCGGATGCTGGTGTTTGGAGCACTCCAGGTCATTGTCATGGTCTTTAAACCGGATGGACTCATTAAAAGTGTCCGTAAAGTATATACATTCAACGTCCAGGAAAAAACCATCCATGAACAAATCCATACTTGATGTCAAAAATCTCACCATGAACTTCGGGGGGCTCAAGGCCCTGGATGATGTGAGCATCACCATTGAAAAAGGACAGATTGCAGCGCTCATCGGTCCCAACGGTGCCGGAAAAACCACGTTTTTTAACTGCATCACCGGTATTTACGAACCCACGCAGGGAGCGGTGGAAATTGCGCCGCCCGGCAAAGAGGTCCAGAGTCTTCGGGGACTTAAACCCAATTACGTCACAGAACGGGGTATTGCCAGAACCTTTCAGAATATCAGACTGTTCCACGGCATGACCGTGCTGGAAAATGTGTTGATCGGCCGTCATTGCAGACTGTCTTCCGGCATTATCAAAGCCATGCTGCAGCCCCCCAGCCAGAAAAATGAAGAAAAAAAAGCCGTGGCAGACAGTTATGAAATTCTGGAAAAGATCGGTCTGGCAAAATATGTGAACGACATGGCAGTCAACCTGTCCTATGGGGCCCAGCGCCGTCTGGAGATCGCCAGGGCCCTGGCAACGGATCCTTTTTTACTGCTGCTGGATGAACCTGCCGCCGGTATGAACCCCCAGGAAACAAAGGAACTGGATGATCTGATCCTCTGGCTCCGGGATAATGAGGACCTGACCATTCTGCTCATCGAACATGACATGAAGCTGGTCATGAGCCTTTCCGATGTTATCCATGTGGTGGATTACGGCAAAAAAATTGCAGAGGGCTCCCCCGAGGATATCAAAGCCAATGCCGATGTCATCAAAGCCTACCTGGGAGAAGAATCCGACGATGCTTAAACTCACCGACGTACATACCTATTACGGAAATATTCATGCCCTCAAGGGAATTGACATTGCAGTGGAAGAAGGCGAGGTTATTTCCCTGATCGGTGCCAACGGGGCCGGCAAATCCACCACCCTCATGACCACCTGCGGCATAGTTCCGGCCAAAAAAGGCAGGATTGAATTCAACGGAGAAGACATCACCTATCTGCCGCCGGATGAGATCGTGAAAAAAGGCATCTGCCAGGTACCGGAAGGCCGAAGGATATTTCCCTACCTCACCGTGGCAGAAAACCTGGATATGGGGGCATTTTTACGCAATGACAAGGAAAAGATCAAACAGGATCTGGACTATGTATATGAACTGTTCCCCATCCTCTCCAACCGGAAAAACCAGGCCGGCGGCACCTTAAGCGGCGGAGAACAGCAGATGCTGGCCATATCCCGGGCAGTTATGGCCCGGCCCAAGGTGCTGCTGCTGGATGAGCCCTCCCTGGGACTGGCCCCCATTGTTGTAAAACAGATTTTCAAGATTATCGGAAAAATCAACCAGGAAAGCAGAACCACCATTTTCATTGTGGAGCAGAACGCCAACCTGGCCCTGAAAGCAGCCCACCGGGGGTATGTCATGGAAACCGGAAAAATAACCATGACAGATACCGGCGCAAATCTGCTCAGCAACGAAGATGTAAAAAAGGCCTATCTGGGAATATAGGCTTGAAGGTCACAGATCCTTTTTCAGGTTGATAAATTCACTGCGCTTGAATCCGAGTTTCTTGAAAAAGGACAACACATCAATGGAGTCCCACATCACCGATGAATAGATGGATTTTACGCCTTTTTCCTTGTAGATATCACAGATCCGGTTGGCAAGTTTCAGACCCAGCCCCTGGCCCATATAATCGGGATGCACGCCGATGGCCATTATCCATGCACTTTTGCGGATGCCGAATCCTGCATACAAAGTAGTGGAAATCATATAACCCACCACTTTATTATTCACTTCCGCCACCAGACTGGTTGTACCGTTTCCATCGGAGACATGCTGTTTGACCAGTTTCAAAAAATCAACATTGGCATCCTGCTGGGAAATGGCGGCCCGGATATCTTCTATTGCCTGGGCATCTTCCAGGCGGATTTCTCTGATGATAAGTTCTTCCACAGAACCCTCCCTGTTATTCAACTTTTATGATTTTTACCGTGTGACCAACCCAGTTGGGGGGAAGGTAAATCCTGCCGCTGTTACCCGATGATTTCACCTCTTTTTCAATCATTTCTTCCCCGTAAACTTCAAATTTCACCCTGGCCTGTGGAGCAGAGTTTTTGTCTGAAGATTCCAGAATGGTATCTGTTTTACCTTTATCAGCCATATATAGTCCTAATTTAGAATAACACCCATGCCCCGGCGGGCACAACAAAATATGAAAGCTGTTAGATTTTAGCTGTTAGCTTTTAGTTGAAAGCTGACGGCTTTCATATAAAAACCCAAAAAATCTTGTGTCTGCTTTGTACGATTATCACTGCATATTCAATGACTGCCTGCACATATCTACTTTATAGCGACATTATATCCTTTGGCAGAATTTTTCAACTCCAAAATGTGGGATGCTGCTTGAAAAACACACAGGCAGGGCAGTCTTCTGAAGACTGCCCTGCCTGGTAAAGAGGAGTTGTAATGAATTTCAAATTATCAAATCAAGGGGTTATACACAGCACTTTTCATTATCAGATACCGGATGGCCAAATCTCCTGCACACACCGAAGCCAGGCGCAGAAAGATCAAAAACCCGTTGGTATTGCCCCCCCACATGATCAAGGTGAAAACCAGGGGTACCAGAATGGCCAGCACACCTACTCCGATATAGGTGATCCGCTTCAGATCGCCCTCCAGCATTTTCCTGATGGAGGCCTTGGCAGCCCCGCTGGTGTGCCAGGTCCCCCATGCATACAGCAGGATACACAGAAAATAGATCAGAAAAAAGGTTGCGGCCCAGACTTCCATGCCTGAGACAACCGCTGCATTACCGGACAGGGCAAACATGAACTGAAGCAGCTGGTGACCTACCCAGATCCCGGATATAATGGACAACGGCAGCACAATGGTAGAATTCCATGCCGGCAGGGCACGGATCACGTTCATGGTGGCGAACCCGTGGGAAATGATCAGCAGGCACAAAATTCCCATGATAAAATTAAATACCATGTTGAACCCCCCGGGGGTGATGATCTGCAGAAACCCCAGGAGGGCAAAAACGCCGATGATCCAGATACCCCGGGACAATTCCGAAGTGTTGGGCTTCATGATCATGCGCCAGGCCCGTTTGGGGTTGCCCAGATACAGCATGTGAATCATGCCTCCCAGCACCAGGGTGATGAGCCACCCCAGAACAATCCCTGGCCGGAAACTGTAAAACAGGGACATGAAATACAGGCCGGCCCCGATCTCGGAAAAGAAAAAGGCCAGCCACAGAAAAATGCCTTTGTCATCGATCCACTGCCGCTGCCGGGTGGGACTGATCATCCACTCATAAGGCTTGATCCCGGAGCCGTCAGACGGAAACATGGTTTCAACTAAGTCCTGGTGTTTATCGTTCATGGTGTCACCCTCCTGTTTATGCTTTGTATATCTTGACGGCAACCGCGGTTTCCATGTTACCGGCAACCGGGTCGAAATATTTGAGTTTGGACGGCAGCAGCTTGCAGAAGTTGGCGCCCTTGCCCTTGGCAATGGGCCGTCCATCCGCCCAAAGGCCGCCCTGGCCGGCAATACCGATCACCTTGGGACTCTGGGCTTCCATGGTCTTGACAATCCCTTTTTCCGTGACCCCGTATTTGTTCTCGATCCAGATAATATCCCCGTCCTTGAATCCCCGCTCCTTTGCCATGGTGGTGTTCAGGGTGATGGTGAAGGTATACGGGCACATTTGGGAAACTTCATCCACATACGGGTTCTGGAACGTGGTGTTATTGGTGTGCAGGATGTCCCTGTAAGAAAATGCCAGAAGATCATACTCATTGTCCAGGTCTTTATGGGATTCCGGCCAGAACCATGAGGGCAGCGGGGTATACTGATCCATATCCATCTCCAGTTTTTTATAATCAAAACCGGTTTCCTCGAATATCTTTTCCATATTCCGTCTGTCATGGATCAGATATTCCATGTATACCGGACATCTGGAATCGATGTTCCACCGCCAGTAAACATCTTCGATGGGTTTGTGCCAGGTGGCATATCCCTGTTCTTCAATTTTTTCCTTGTCAGGACCATACACCCATTTCAACACCCGTTCACCGATCTGTTTCCAGTCCAGGACTTCACCGGGCTTGATCTGCAGTTCCGGATCCTTGATCCCGTAATAATCATTGAGCTTGGCATTGAATTTGTCCAGCACGCCCACCCGGTTGGCCACATCAATATACACATCCATGAAGAATCTGGATTCACCGATGGGTTTGGCCACCGGTTTCTGCAGATGCACATACCAGTCTTCATAGGAGGGGGACCCGGAAAAGAAAAACGCATCGATCTCCGAGGACCAGCAGTCTTTTTCCAGGTAGGAAACATCCGGCAGAATCAGGTCACCGATGGCCTGGTCGGTCTCGTTTACCCACAAATCCATCTGCACCACAAAACAGTCCTTGAAGTTCTTCACCGCCGTATCCCAGTCGGAGTTGCTGATCACAAAGTTGGCGGAGATACCGAAGATCATCTCCGGTTTGGACTTCATGCCCAGTTTTTCATGGATGTAATCCACCTCTTCCACATAGGGGATATGGGACAGGGTACAATGGGTCCATATATCCACACACCCCATATTGGTGGCCGGGTAACTCGGGGCATGGACCGGCCAGGGATCATGAGAGTAAAAAACCGAGGGTACAATCACCCCGTCCGTGCCCACAGTGCAGGTCTGTTCATAATGACCGCCCGGGTAGGCCCGGCGAATGGCCGGCCATCCCAAAGTTCCGCCGGGCACATCTTCGGCCCCTACCAACTGGGCCATCAGGTCAATGGCCGCCACCTGGTGGATTCCGTTGGTATGGCCCTGGGATCCCCTGAAGGTGACCGAAGACACCGGCCGGTAGGGAAAGGTTTTGCCTTCAATGGTGATGGTGGAACCGATCTGGGCGTTGTCCACCCAGCCCTTGGCCACTTCCAGGATCTTGGCGGCCGGCACGGTGGATATGTCGGCAGCCCATTCCACGGTAAACTGTTTCAGGTGTTCCTTGAACGGCACAAAGCTGGGCCGGACCGTCTCACCATTATATTCGTATTCGCCGTCCAGGGCCAGATCCTCCCAGGCGGCCGACGTGTCGTCATATTCTTTTATCTTGCCGTTTTTGGTATCATACACCAGGGGTTTGTCGCTTTTTTCATGGCGCATGTAGGTCCCGTCATCTTTGATCAGGTAGACGAAATTGGTCTTGGCCTTGAGGTACAGTTCATCCATTTCCCCCCGGATGTTCACGATATAGTTGGCAATGGCAAGTCCCACTGCCGCATCCGTACCCGGAAGAATGGCCAGCCATTCCGTGGCCTTGCCCCCGGCAAAGTTGCCCATGGGATCGAACACGATCTCCTTGATGCCCCGGCGAACCGCATCTGCCCGCAGCCTTGCATTGGTCATGGCGGAATGTCCGGAACCGGTGCCCTTGCTGGAACCCCATTTCAAAACATATTTGGTGTACCGCCAGTCCGGCGCAATGGACCAGGCCCCGTGAATCAAGCCCCCCAGCATGTGGCAGGCGTTGCCGCAGTGCAGGCTGCCCCCGCCGATAATAAAGTTGCCGTTGTTTTTAACCCCGTAAGCCTGGGCATAAAAATAGGGATGGTTGTGGGGGCCGTCGGACGCCCGCATGGTCTGGTTGGTAAACAGAATTTTGTTGGGATCATCCTCCATGATTTTTTTCATCTTGGTGGAAATGATGTCCAGGGCCTCATCCCATTCAATCTCTTTCCATTTGGGGTCCACCCCGATCCCTTTTTCCGGGTTGGTTCTGAGCAATGGTTTTTTAATGCGGTTGGGGTCATGGTAGTACATCAGACCTGCCGCGCCTTTGCCGCACAGACCGGCACCGGTACCGCCCATGGTGGTTTCCTTGATGCCTTCGATTTTCACCGGCACCCCGTTCACCACCCGGACCTTTGCACCACAGCCGCAATAGCATACGCCACAGGTGGTATTTACCCATTTGTCTTCCCAAATTTCATCTGTCTTATAGGTCATAACGCCTCCTGTTTAATCAATGTAATAAACGGCCGGTTCCGTGCCGAATTCTTTTCTGAGCTGTTTGCCTTTTTTCTCCATGATCAGCCGGTTGATCTCACTGTTGGGGTCATCCAGGTCTCCGAATACCCGGGCATTCACCGGGCAGATATTGACACAGGCAGGGGTGGCATCCTCATCTTTTCCCGGGGTCAGGCCCTTTTTCATGCCGTCTTCCAGCCGTTCCGTACAGAAATTGCACTTGATAACGGTACCCAATTTAAAGGGGTACAGTTTTTCCCCGATAATTTCCATCTCGGTTTTGCCCTGGCCGGGAAAGTATTCCCGCTCTTTCACCTTTTCATCATAATAGGTTCTCTGCTGGTAGGGACACGATACCATACAGGCCCGGCACCCCACACATTTTTCATCATCAATGGCCACTATCCCGTCTTCCCTGACATAGGTGGCGCCGGTGGGGCACGCTTCCACACAGGCGGCATCAGAACAGTGGTTGCACAGGATCGGATAGATCAGCTTGGAAGAGGTGGGAAACTTGCCGCTTTCTCCGATCAGTACCCGGTTGAAAAATACACCGGGAGGCAGAAAATGCTCTTCCTTGCATGCAATGGTGCATCCCCAGCAGGCAATACACCGTTTAACGTCGATTACCATTCCCCATCTAGGCATAACAGCTCCTTCTTAGTCTTAAATATGTTATCCTTTATTGACCCTGGTACAATGTCCTAGAGATCAAACATCTGTAATTCCTGAAAACCTCTTTGTGCACAGACTTCATTGGCTGCCAGTTTTTTACCGGAAAAATAATCTGCCAGGGCCGCCACCACGGGTGCGATATCCAGCAGCCCGGACATTTTTGCAAACGCCCCCACCACAACGGTATTGGGGATGGGCAGCCCGATTTCTTCCATGGCAATACCGTTGGCATCCACCACAGCCAGCTTTCTTAAGTTTTCGTGGGATACATCACCGGTATTTTCCTTGTCATTGAGCAGCAGCATGCCGCCGGGCAGCAGCCCGTCAAAAACAGTGGGGGAATGTTTCTGGGACGGGTCCAGCACCACCAGAATGTTGGGATTGTAAATCTGGGTCTTTTCCCGCACCGGTTTGTCTGAAAACCGGCCGAATGCCGTCACCGGTGCTCCCCGGCGCTCAAACCCGAACATGGGAAAGCTTGCCCCGAACTGCCCGGTTCTGGCAAATGCATTGGCCAGAATCTTGGAGGTGGTCACCACCCCCTGTCCCCCCCTGCCATGGAATCTGACTTCACTCATCATGATGCTTCTCCTTGGTCTTTTACAGATACCGGCAGCTGACATTCCGCTTCCAGAACACTCAACCCGCCAAGCAGGCAGTATTCATACTCCACATCATCCTGAAGAATCTTCATATCCGCCTCTGTCATATGATTGAATTTTTTCATCAGCTTAGTATAGGTATCTACGGACTTGGGTTTCTTAACGGTTTTGGTCATGCGGATCCTGCCGTTTTCCGCTTCCCACAGCGGAAAGTAATTGGTTTTCACGGCCTGCCGGCAGATTTCAATGGTATCGGCAGGATCTGCCCCCCATCCTGTTGGACAGGGCGCAAACACATGGAGGAAACAAAAACCCCTCTCCTTGGCTTCTTTGGCCTTGAGCAGTTTTTTTGCAAGGTCCTCCAGGTCACTGAGGGTTGCAGTGGCGGTATAGGGAATCTTGTTCATGGCCATTTTAAGGCCCAGATTCATGCGCCGCAGATTTTTGCCCTTATGGACCGAACCGTAGGGTGTGGTGGTGGTGGTGGCGCCGAACGGGGTGGTACCGCTTTTCTGGATACCGGTGTTCATATACCCTTCATTGTCGTAGCAGATATAAATAAAGGGTTCATTACGTTCCGCTGCCCCGGACAGGTTGCCGAAACCGATGTCATTGGCCGTGCCGTCCCCGTTGAAACACACCACTGTGTTGTCGATGCCGGCCTTGCGGTAATACCGCACAAGACCTGTGGCATTGGCGGCCGCCCCGGTCATGAGGGTCCCGAAATAGGACAGGGTATGCCAGGACTGGTTGTTCTGCCCCAGCAGCACCGGCGCAGAGCAGGACGGGGTGCCGGTGATGACGATATCGTTTCCCAGCACCCGGGGGATAAAGCGCAGCAAAAGCTCCAGACCGCAGCCCGGACAGAATGCCACTCCCTTTGAAAACGGATCATCATGCTTGAGGTAATCCAGTACCTTGGTCAGTCGACCTTGTTTTTTCTCCGCCATGTTATTTTTCCCCCTTTGTATTGGCATCCGGATAAGACACCCAGGTGACCTCTGGCACATCTTTGCCGTCTGCCAGATCACCGGTCATCTGAATCATCTTTTCCACATTGGTTTTGGTGATATCGGTGTTGGCAATGCCGTCGATAAAACTGATGAGTTTTGCCCCGTCCATCCGGGTTTCAAACGCTTTGAGTTCCGTATAAATGGGGCCGCCGTCAAATCCGAACGCCAGGCTCCTGTCCACCACACCGATGGCTTTTTTCCCCTTGAGGGCCGCCACAAGGGCCTTGTGGGGAAAGGGCCTGTACATGCGGATCTTTACCAGGCCGATGCGCACCCCTTTTTCCCGCTGCTCATCAATCACCGCCTTGATGGTGCCGCACATGGAGCCGGACCCCACCAGCACCATATCCGCATCATCTGTGCGGTATTCTTCCAACTGCCCGCCATAGGCTCTGCCGAAAATGTCGGCAAATTCCTGGTCGATTTCTTCAAATTTGGCCTTGGACCGTTCCATGGCGGTCACATGTTTGTGCCGCAGCTCCATGTATCCCCCTAAAATGCCGTGGGAGCCCACCCCCAGTTTTTCACCGGGATGAAGCACCGTGCGTTTTGGCTGGGTTTCAAGCACCGACAGAAACCGGTCCACGGTTTCCTGCTCCGGAATATCCACGCCTTCGGATAGATAGGACAAAAAGAACCCGTCATAATGGACCATGACCGGCAGCTGGATATCATAATCTTCAGCCAGGCGGTAAGCCTGGAGCACCAGATCCAGCACCTCCTGGCAGTCTTCGGCGATCAGAAAAATCCAGCCCGCATCCCGGGTGGAGATCATGTCCTGCTGTCCCGAAGAAACCGCAATAATACCAGGGGTTTCCCTGTTCACATTGACCATGACCACAGGGGCTCTGGCACCGGCCACAGCCAGCACCGCATCATACATGAACACCAGGCCCCAGGAGGATGAGGCGGTAAACACCCGTCCCCCTGCCAGAGAGGCTGCCATAACCGCGTTCATGGCGGAGTTTTCCCCCTCCACGGTGATCAGTTCACAGTCCATTTCTCCTGATGCATGAAATGTTGAAATCTGCTCGATTACTTCTGTCTGGGGGGTGATGGGATATGCAGCCACCACATCAGGCCGGGCCAGCTTTGCAGCAATGGCAGCGGCAGCATTTCCAGTGATAACTTTGATCCGTGATGGTGCTGTGGTCGTATTCATGAGACAAACTCCCCTTCTGAAATCATGGTGATGGCACCCTTGGGACATTCCTTTGCACAGATACCGCAGCCTTTGCAAAAATCCAGGTTTGCTTCAAAATGGGTATCTGACTGCATTTCCATGACCTGGATGGGGCAGTAAATAGCGCAAAACCCGCAGAAAATGCATTTTTCTTTGTCCACCACCGGACGTTTGGTCCGCCAGTCACCGGTGTCGGTGCACATCAAAGGATCGCCGGCATCCGACCATGGCCCTTCATGTTTGAAATAGTGATTTGATGACATGTATCCCTCCCCTTTTTGCGAATAAAAATGACCCTGAGTATGATGCTTTATCGTATCTATTTCATAGCCATAAAATAGCGGCAGTTCAATTGCATTGTCAAGCAAAAAATTGTGACGATATGAAAATTTTCTTGAAATTGGACAATAAGAAATAGGACTTACCAGGATAAACCGGTTATGAAATTTTCCATTTAGTTGACTTATCAACTAAATGGAAAATGCAAAGCGCAGTGCCTGTTTTCTGTGAATGGATGAAAAGATATCTGAAAGGCTATGGGGAGCAGTACCTGGAAAAGCCACTCCCCGTTTTTGGCCATACCTGCTCTATATGAATTTTCTAAAGGGATCCAGGCCGGTACGTTCGATCATTTTCCCCAGACGTTCTCCGGCCTTTGCCTCATTTTTATAGCAGGTGATCACATTTGCCACAGCATCCATCACCTGGTCATCATCCAGGCCGGTGACCAGCTCTTTGCCTATCCTGGGCGCCATGCCCACATTTCCACCGATGGTGATGGTCCAGCCTTCGGCAAACCCGATCAGCCCGATATCCCGGACCCAGGATTCAGCGCAGCTGAGTTTACACCCGGATACCGCCATCTTGAATTTACCGGGCAGTTTTGCTGCATGATACTGCGCATCCAGTTTCATACCGATTCCCAGCGCATCCTGTTTTCCCAGTTTGCAGAAAGTGTTCCCCGGACAGGTACGGATACTTCTGACACAAAGCCCGACGGCAGCCCCCTTGTCCATCCCCAGATCTTCCCACACCGCGTCAATATCCGCTTCTTGCAGCCCCACAATGGCCACGCGGGCCGCGCCGGTGATCTTTATGGCTTTGGCATTGTATTTTTCCGATACATCCGCGATCCTGCGCAGCAGTTCCGGGGTCACGATCCCGCAGGGGATATGGGGGGCAATGGCATAGGTTTCATTATCATTTTGGGGGATGGCCCCTTTTTCTCCAAGTTTTAACATAATTTTCTCCTGATGCTTTCTGGTTATATTTTCAGATCAACTTAGAGACCGCACAAGATTTTGTCAAGTCTGTTGGTGATAACGGCTTGTATAAACCAAATCCGTTGTTATTGTATTTATTAAACCAATTGAAACCTGATTAAAGGAGGTTATCCATGAATAAAAAAGAGTTGTGTGATAAAATCAGATCCCTGTATCCGGATGTAGGAGAATGCGGTATTGATGTGAATGTGGATTATGATGATGCAAATGACCGCTGGACAGTGCATCTGAAAAAAGACCAAAAAGAACTCAAAACCTTTCTTGAACCCGGTGATGCAGACCTGTGCATGGAAGGAAAGCAGTGCGTGAGCCTGGGCATTGAAATCAACCAGCTGAAAGACAGCATCGAGAGAATGCCGTGAGAGTGAGGTGTTAAAATGACGCAAGATGACAAAAAAAAAGACAAAGCGGCTGATCTGGATGTGTGCACCCAGGCCCCTGAATTTGCTGAACATGCAAGGCCCAACGAACCGGCACAGGATGCCTGTGATGATGGCAGGGCCGGTTTGAAAAAAGATGATAAAAAGCAGCACAAATCATAAGCCGGGTAAAACAGAACACCGTGCTGAAAAAAACCCGAAACCCCTTTTTACGGAGATATTGACTCACGCTTTTGGAGCGTATATTCCACCTGGACACTGCCTGTTTTCTGATCTTCGGGCCTTATGGTTGTCGGATGCAGGGCAATCCGGGCAGTTATACTGCCGGAAGCTGTAATGCCGTCCAGGAATAGAGGTTCTGTATAAAGGGTTTCCATTTTTTTGAGAACCTGGTGGGGCCCGATGACGCTGATATTTGCCGGTGATGTTATTGCCCGGGTCATGATCAGGTCCGGGGAAAGCCGGCCGGTCCAGAAAGGCTGAAGGGAAAGCTCCTTTTTGACCGGCACATCAACAAACACCTCGATCAAGGAAGGGTCGATATTTTTGACCACAATGCCCGGGGGCAGCGTAACATCGTTCCGGCTGACAGACAGTTTGTTGATGCCCGGCACAGTATCGTTCAAGCTCAGTTTTATATTGATCCGGTCAGACTGCAAAGATCTGATCAAGGGCCTGGAACCACTGAGCAGAAGCTTGACATTGCTTGCTGTAGAGGAAAATATTTCCATATTCTGATCTGATTTGATAAATTCCACCGGAATATCATGGGTGGCAAGGGTTTCCATTCCCCTGGAAAAACTGAGCCACAGACCGGTTACACAGATGAGACAGATGGCTGCGGCAGCGGCAAGTTCCCGGGTATGCTTTTTTTCACCTGTGGTAGAGATATCGTCGCCAACATGTTTAATGAGCAGTTTTTCAAGGACCGTGCTGTCATTAATATCATAAATCTGGTTGTCCTTGACAAGTGTAATTTTGCCGCGTTCTTCTGAAACCACAATTACCAGAGCATCGGTTTGTTCTGTCAAACCAACGGCTGCCCTGTGCCGGGTACCAAAATAAGAAGGCAGGTCTGTGCGCTGTGAAAGGGGAAGTATCACACCGACATTTGTGACCCTGTCTCCCTGAATAACGGCTGCACCGTCATGGACCGGATTGTCGCCCCAGAAAATACTTACCAGCATCTCTTTGGAAAGTTTTCCCTGCCATGAAAGCCCTTTCTGAACAAAACTTTCCACCCCCTGGTTCAACGGAAGTACAATCAGTGCCCCGATTTTTTTTCTTGCCAGTTCATAAACACCTTCAACAATGATATGCACCGGGGTATTGCGCTGATATCGGGGGATGCCCCAGAAAAAAGATTTCAGATCTCTGGTCTGGAGCACGGATGATATTTCATTGCGGAACACAATAATAATGACCAGGGCGGCAACGGCGATAACACCCTGCATGGCCCAGCTGGTGACGACGAGTCCCATGGAAACAGCCACCTGCCTGAGGACCCAGAATATACCCATGGCAAACAACACCCGCAGTACATTGGTACCACGAAAAAGCACGTAAAGCCGGAACAGGATGTAACTGTTCAAAGCTATATCAAGAAAGTCCTGCCACCCGATGCCGAAAAAGTGATAAAAAGACTGTCCCATGGGCGGTCAGTCAACAATACTGAATCTAAGGGTTTTCATCAGATTTTCCTGAAAGCCAATAACCTCAACCCGCCATGGCCCTTTATCGGCATCTCTAAGCTGCATACTGCTGAAAGAAGACCATTTAGGGGGGGTGAGCACCAGCTTTACATTGGATATCAAACGGTCCTGCCTGTACCACCGGTGATACACTATGGTTTCCCGGGGCACCGGATCAAACGCGGTAAAACAGAACACCCTGCCCAGGGAAATCGAAAAAACCACAGCCTGGTTCACGGGTTTGAACCTTTCAATGGCTTCACACATTACTGCCTGGACCAGCACAGGTTGAAGCAGCACAGCTTGCTCTTTTGAAAGCGGATCTTCTGACAGCGGATTCTGGGCCCGGGCAGGGGAACTAAAAAAGACGGCTGCAGACAAAAACAGGAACATACACATCAGCCTGAAAGAAAATGGTTTCATGGCCGTTATGATACCCCCAGATCAGCTATTTTTCAAGACTGAATCTTTTTATGTATCTCTTGGCAGGCTGAAGAAATCATCACAAATCTGTCAGTTCCGTAAAAGATATTACCATCTCTGATAGATTTTTGGTAATATCTTTTCTGCACTTGGACAAAAACCATTTTGCACAAAGGTCTGCCCATGAAACCACGCGTTATCATACTTGCCACCGGCGGCACCATAGCGGGAATAAGCCAGGCACCGGCCCGGGCCGGGTATGCCTCCGGACAGGTAACCATCCGGCAGATGATCCAGTCGGTCCCGGATCTGGATCATCTGGCGGCGGTTACAGGAGAACAGCTCAGCAACGTGGGGTCCCAGGACATGTCTTTTGACATCCTGATGCGCCTGACCTGCCGCATCAACCAACTGCTGGAGCAAGAAGATATCCACGGCATTGTGGTGACCCATGGCACCGACACCATGGAGGAAACCGCATTTTTTTTACACCTCACCGTGAACAGCCCCAAGCCGGTGGTGGTTACAGGGGCCATGCGGCCTGCCAACGCCATTTCTGCTGACGGCCCTTTGAATCTTTTCAATGCAGTGGCAGTGGCTGCTGATCCTGATGCACAGGAACGGGGCGTGCTGGTGGTCATGAACGACAGGATTCACGGCGCACACTCTTTGACCAAAACCAACACCACCTCTGTGGAAACCTTTCTGTCCCCGGTGAACGGCCTGGTGGGCACGGTGAACTACGGCAAAACCGCGTATTTCAGATTCCCATTCCGGCGCCACACATTTTTAAGCCGGTTTTCGGGTCTGTTCTGCGCCAAAAGCAGGGTGATGCTCCCCAGAGTGGATATTGTGTATGCCTGCATCGATATGCCGCCGGATCTCCTTGATTATTGTGTGGCTGGCGGGGCTGAGGGGATCGTCATTGCCGGGGACGGCAACGGCAACATGAACCAGGCCACCATTAAAAAAGCGGCACATATGACCGGGCGGGGTGTTTTCATCGTCAGAAGCTCCCGGGTGCCCACCGGCACTGTGGGCAGAAATGTGGAGGTGGATGATGATGCCTGCGGATTCATTGTGTCAGATGAACTCAATCCTGCCAAGTCCCGGATTCTGCTCATGCTGGCACTGTCGGAAAAAGTCGATCAAAAAGCGATGCAGCAGCTGTTTTACACCTATTAGCCGATATCATCCAGGGGCAGAAAAACCCTTGTACCTTCGGGCAGATCGGAAAAATCTGTTATGGTATCTCCTGTTTTGACATGGCCCGGCGGCAGAAAATACACCGTACCGGGATCCTTGTATTTCTGTCCGGCAATGCCGTAGGCTGTCACGGCATCAGAGATGAGAAACGGCCCCTGATACCCTACGATCAACCGGGTTTTCCGGGGCAGGTCATCCCAGTCCGGAATGCGGGAACCTGTGAAAATTTTGCCTGACGGCAGAAAATAAATGGTGGAGTCGAAGCGGTAGGCAGGGCCTGCATGGGACCAGGCGGTCATACGGTCGGTGATGACCTTTACCGGCGTTTGGGAAATTTTTATCTGCTTTTTTTCAATCTCCTGCTCAAGCAGAACCTTTGTGTTCACGGGCAGCAGGTGCCAGCCGATGGTATCTTTTATCTGATCCCCTGTAAGGGTACGGCCGCTGGGAAGTACATAGGCTGTTGTCCGGCTGTCATAATCCCCCCCTGCAATGGACCAGGCGGAATTATTCTTTGAAATGAGGTTCGACACCGGTGCGGTGGCAGCCACCTGGGCAACGGCAGGCTGTTCACCGTAAAACAGATCCGCCAGATAGGGGTCGGGCAGCAGCCGCCCGGCCCTGACATCCGGGTCAAATCCCAGGGTGGGTCCCAGCCCGGCCCTGGATCTGTCAAAATTCTTGGCACAGCGTTTTCTGCCCCGGTGATCCTTTGGAAACCAGGGATTGGGCCTGCCAAAGGCTATCTGGCTGTGGGTGAGCACGGCGGTGTCATCCAGATGGTAAACCCGCTGCAGAATATCGATAAGCATGGCAGCGGACCGGTACTGCCGGTCTGTCAAAGGAGCGGAATGATATCCCACCAGTTCGATGCCGATGGAAACAGATGATATATCCTGTTTCCCCTGCCACATGGAAAGCCCGGCATGGTCAGCCCGGTATTGTTTGTCCAGGATCCGGTAGGTCCTGCCGTTTCTGGCAATCACGTAATGGGCATGTCCTCCGGGCGTGCTGTGGCCGCTTTTGAACTTTTTTCCTTTGGAGACCACCCGCAGGGTGGTGGACAGTCCCAGTTCCGATGTGTGCACAATGATATACCGGGTTGCGGTGCGCCGAATCTTTTTAAATTGTTTGTTCAGCCTGTTTCTGTGGTCTATGATGGCATTTTGAAACTGTTGATAATCAGATCGGCTGTATGCAGAACAGGCATCAATCCCGGAAAAAAGCGTTACAAAAAACACAAGCACCCAGACCGGGATCAGCCATGCATAATATCCTGTATTTTGGTTCATCACACCTTGAACTGTCCCACCATCTCTCCGAGCCGGGCCGCCAGTTTGGCCAGATCTTCAGAACTTTCATTCACCTGGGTGCTGCGGTCTGCCATATCGGCAGCAGACTGGTGGACATCAGTGATATCTTTTGTAATTTCGTCAGCCACAGCGGAACTCTGTCCCACATTCTGATTAACCTCTTCAATACCCGAGGAAGCCTGACCGATATTGCGCGCAATCTCACCGGTGGCAGCAGATTGTTCTTCCACAGCCGTGGCAATGGTGGCTACGATTTCATTGACTTCACGGATTACCGCGGAGATGTCATTGATACCGGTCATGGTGCTGTCGGAGCTTTCCTGGATATGGTCAATTTTTGACTTGATATCCATGGATGCTTCCGAGGTCTGCTTGGCCAGTTCCTTGATCTCATTGGCTACCACGGCAAACCCTTTGCCCGCCTCTCCGGCCCGGGCCGCCTCAATGGTAGCATTCAAAGACAACAGGTTGACCTGCTCGGAAATATCGGTAATGGTTTCCACCACCTTGCCGATGGACTGGGCTGCCTGGCTCAGCTGCTGCATTTTTTCTCTGGAATCCCCTGCCTTTTCCACGGCATTGTCTGAAATGGACCGGGCTTTTTCCGCATTCTGTGCAATCTCGCTGATGGTGGCATTCATCTCATCTGCCGCCGCCGCCACTGTGTTGAGGTTGGTACTGGATTCCTCCATGGCTGCGGACACAGAAGTCATATTGGCGGTCATCTCTTCTGCAGCCGCTGCCACGGTACTGGCTTTTTCCGAGGTGTTTTCCGCCCCGACTGTCATCTGCTCTGAAATGGAAGACAGCTGTGTGGCTGAGGAAGAAAGGGTATCAACCCCCTGGGAGATGTCGGTGATCATGGCCTGGAGCTTGGCCATAAACGTATTAACAGCTTTTGATAAAATCCCCACCTCATCCTGGCTCGACACTGCAAGCCGTTTGGTGAGATCGCCTTCCCCTTGAGAGATATCTGTAAGCCCGGACACTGCATCATTTATGGGCCGGGTAACCCTTTTTGCGGCAAACCCGAGACATAAGCCCACCACCACCATGGCGATCAGACCCACAACCACATTATACAGTGTCATTTCCCTGACATCAGCCATGAACTCCGACTGGTCCTGGGTTACCCCGATACTCCATCCGGTCAGCGGCACATGGACAAATCCTGCTGTCTTCCTGGTGCCCCTGAAAACATATTCCTGTACACCGGACTCCCGGGCCATCATGCGCCGGGCGATCTCTTCCATGCCCTCCAGGGTTTTAACATTCAGTTCAAAAATAAATTCCTTTTTGGGGTGGGCAATGATGACACCATCTTTGTTAATCATAAAGGGATAGCCGGTATCACCGATTTTTATGGATGTAATCTTGTCAGACAGGGCATCCAGTTTCACAACTGCGATAAAAACCCCGGCAAAGACCCCGGCATTTGTTTTCACAGGCGTGCTTGCCACCACCACGGGATTGCCTGAAGATCTTGAAGCAACCGGTTCGCCGATAATGGCCCTGCCCTGTTTGGCAGCAATAAAATAATCCCGGTCCTTGATATTCACCTTTTCTTCCCGCATGGCGCCGCCCATGCTGTCACTCACAGACAGGCCCTGGGCATCAGCCAGAACAAAGAGTTCATATCCCTGGCCCACTGATGCAAAGGTCTTGGCCAGGTGATTGTCCAGGGCTGTGAGGGTGTCTTTGGCCCCGTCCACTCCCTGTTCGGCCACCTGATCCACTGCTTCCTGTATCATGGGGTTGAGTGCCATACCACGGACAAATTTCAATTCCCCTTCCAGGACCATACCGGTCATGGAAGCCAGGTCATCCGCCACCTGATAGACCTCTCCCCGGGCTCGTTCGAGAAGTGCTTCTGCCGCCTTTTGCAGGGAGATCGCCCCCACCACTATCAACGGCACCAATACCATGAGCAGCCCCCCGGCAACCAGTTTCACACCCAGCTTAAGATCCTTGATCTTTTTCATTTTCCATGCCCTCCAGCGTAAGATGGATCCTGCCAAAAGCAGCAGCGATCGGATTGTTTTTTACTTTTTATCCGATTATCATACGCTATGCCTGCGAAATGTCAAGAATCCTTCAGGCACAGACAAGGTACTCGCATGTAGATGCAGGGTCATCTATACCTGGCATAGCCGCCTGAGAGCGTCATACCACGTTCAATTCTTTATACAGCCTGTTTGCAGCAAACCGTTCAAATGCGAAACAGGTCAGATCCAGTGTTTTGTATTTTCCATAGGTGACCAATTCAGAAACCGCTCTGCCCACACCCGGTGCCTGCTGCAGTCCATGTCCGCTGAACCCGTTGGCAAAAATAAAATTGTTCACCTCAGGATGGGGGCCGATGATGGCATTCTGGTCCTTTACATTATAGGCGTAATGACCGGCCCAGGAGGATATCCGTTTGATGGCGTCAAACGCCGGCACCCGTTCAGCCAGAATCGGCCACAACTCTTCTTCAAACACCGAATAATCCATGAGAAAATCTTCACAGTCCGGATCATTGTTTTCATCCGGGGATTTTCCGCAGATATAATTTTCTCCTTCAGGCCTGAAGTAGGCTCCGGTGGGGTCCACCACCAGCGGGCAATCAGGCAGCCGGGTATTGCATTTAAACAAAAACACAAACCGCTTGCGGGAATGAACCGGCAGATCATTGATTCCGGCCATTTCTGCCAGGCGTGCCGCCTTTGGTCCGGCTGTATTGATAAATGTACCGCCATTTATGGTTTCACCGGACTCCAAAGTTATGTGCGAAATTTTCTGCCCTGTGCGCTGGATCCCCACCACCTTGTCTTTGAGATATGTTACCCCCAGACTTTTTGCCTTGTTCTTGAATGCCATGGTAAGGCAATGGGGATCAAACCAGCCTGCATCTGCAAATCCAAATGATCCGGCACAAAGATCATCTGTTTGCAGCCAGTCAAACTTGTCTTTTAACCCGGCCTGGTCCAGAATCTGCACATTGGCGCCTGCAGCTGTCTGGGTTTCATGATTTTTCAGCAATACCGGCATGCCCTTTTCAGTTGCCAGAAACAGATACCCGTTTTCCATAAAATCTACAGTTACAGGATCATCATCAAACTGCAGATATGCATTGATATTTTTGATAAAGGATGCGCCGAATTGCGACAGCTGAATATTTTCCGTGTTGGAAAACTGCTGGCGGATACCGCCGGCAGAAAGACTCGTGGAACACTGGGCATAGGTGGGATCTTTTTCAACCACCAGAATTTTTCCTGTAAAGTCGGGATTGCAGGCCAGAAAATACGCTGTTGCACTGCCCATGACCGCCCCGCCGATAATTATTACATCATAGGTTTCCATAAAAAATTACTCCTTTTTTCCGGCTGTGGCACCCCACAGACACCTGATTATCAATTGGCTGTTTCTTTACTCCGACAAAAATTTCTATAATATTTTATTGGTATACCAAAAAAATATATAAAGTCAATATCTATTGTATCCCTTTTTCAGTGGCAAAATATTAAAAAATCAGATATGTATTATTATAGTATACCAAACAAATATTAAAAAAAGGCCCATGAACCAGCACATTTATCATATCCTGCACAACCGGATTGTCTTTTTAGAATACGCACCGGGGCAGATTCTCAAGGAACAGGTCCTGGCCGAAGAGTTCGGTGTCAGCCGCACCCCCTTGCGCACAGTATTGTTCCGCCTGGAATGGGAACATCTGGTCAAAATACTGCCCCGCACAGGCATCCAGGTATCAGAACTTGAACTGAACACCATTACCCACGTGTTTCAGGCCCGGCTGGAGCTGGAATCGGT
>JAWOEP010000246.1:0-3344 GCA_046482705.1 Desulfotignum sp. | reverse complement strand
TTTCCCAGGTCGGCCCGGGCCTACCTGGATGACTGGGCCGGAGAGGACAAGGGGTGGCTCAGAAAATTCTATCCCCGGGGATCGGATGAGGTGCATTATGATTTGATGCCGGCTGCTGAAAAAGCCCTGTCCTGGCTGGAAAGCCTTATCCAGCGGCCCTTTGTGGGCACGGAATCGCGTTTGATGACCATTTTCGACCTGCTGCGCCAGATGGTGGAAGGCACGGAAAAAGATGTGCAGGTGCGGATACAGGAGCTGGAAAAAAGAAAGGCTGCCATTGAAAACGAACTGGCACAGGTAAGGTCGGGCCGTCTGGACATGCTGGATGATACTGCTGTCCGGGACCGGTTTTTGCAGGTGAGCCAGACCGCCCGGGAACTGCTGGGGGATTTCCGGGAGGTGGAGTACAATTTCCGGCTGCTGGACCGGAAGATCCGGGAACAGATCACCCTGTGGGAAGGGAGCAAGGCGCAACTGCTGGAAGATTTTTTCGGGGAGCGGGACATGATCGCCGAATCCGACCAGGGCAAAAGCTTTACCGCGTTCTGGGACCTGCTCATGTCCCCGGCCCGGCAGGAGGAGCTTACCGGGATGCTGGAAAAGGTGTTTGACCTGGCAGCGGTCAAAGCGCTGTCCCCGGACCGGCGCCTCAAGCGGGTGCATTATGACTGGCTGTCTGCCGGCGAACATACCCAGCGCACCGTGGCCAAGCTGTCCGGGCAATTGCGGCGGTACCTGGATGACCAGGCGTTCCTGGAAAACAAGCGCATCATGCAGGTGATCCAGCAGATCGAGACCCGGGCGGTCAAGCTCAGGGACCAGATGCCACAGGGCAGTATCATGACCATGGATGAGGCATCTCCGGACATTCTTCTGCCCATGGAACGGCCCCTCTACAAAATCCCGGTCAAACCAAAGATCACTGACACTGTCTCGCTGGGGGACGGATCAAACATCCCCGCAGACATGCTGCATGACATTGTGTTCGTGGACCGGCTGAAGCTCAAACAGCGGATTCACACCGCCCTGCAGACCAGAGACCAGGTCACCCTGGCACAGATCCTTTCCGACTATCCCCTGGAAAAGGGTCTGGCCGAACTGGTCACCTACCTGGCCCTGGCAGCCGAGGATGAAAAAGCTTGGTTTGACGACTCTTTGACCCACCAGGCCGTGTGGACCGATGCCGGCGGCATCGACCGGCAGGCCACTTTCAACGCCGTGATATTCAGCAGGTGACACCTATGGACATAACACAACCGTATCCATCTGATATCTCCTGGATCCTGGTGGCAAGGCCGGAAAGTTCTTGACACGGTTTTCGTGTCACACTATTATTGTGTTAAACATTGGATTTTGGGAAGGAACAATGAAAAACGTTACCATTACGTTGGAGGAAGAGGTCGCTGACTGGTCAAGGATCGAGGCGGCAAAAAACCGGGTCAGCGTATCCCGGTGGATCGGAACCATATTAAAGGAAAGGATGCAGGATGAAGCAGGATACCGGCAGGCCATGCATCAGTTTCTTTCCAGTCCGCCGTTATTGCTGAAAAAAAATGGCAGGTATCCTTCCAGGAATGATCTCCATGAAAGATAACTGCTTTGTGGATACCAATATTCTTGTGTATTTCCGGGATGCTTCTGAACCGAAAAAACAAAAAATTTCCGGCGAATGGTTGAAAACATTATGGGAAAATCAGACGGGCAGGATCAGTATCCAGGTTCTGAACGAATATTATGTCACGGTAACCCAAAAATTGAAACCGGGCATGACAACAAGCCATGCCCGTTTGGATATCAAAAACCTGATGGCCTGGCATCCGGTTACAGTTGACCTGACCATTATCAAAAACAGCTGGTCAATACAGGACACCTATCAATTTTCCTTGTGGGATTCCTTGATTGTGGCTGCAGCAATCAAAGCAAACTGTTCCATACTGCTTTCCGAGGATCTCCAGCACGGACAGCAGATTCATGACCTTACCATCATCAATCCATTTCAGCAGGATGCCGGACAGATATTGTCCTGATAGATTGAAAACATGGAAGACTAATAAAAGAAGAAAATCCCTATGGATGCAACACAACCTTACCCATCTGACATCTCCCGCCCCCTGGTGGCATTGATGAAGGGCGTGGTATTCAAAGAAAACGACCCGGCCCTGTGGCACTTACTGGAGGAGGGCCAGATGGCTGTCCGGGACTATGTCCGGGTCATGGGCCTGGAACTGATGCTGGACACGGCCGAAGGGTATGCCTGGCTGGCCACCCGGGAACCGGAAGAAGGGGAAGACCCCCTGCCCCGCCTGGTGGGAAGACGGCAGCTGTCCTATCCGGTGAGCCTGATCATTGCGCTCCTGCGCAAGAAAATGGCAGAACAGGATGCAGCCGGAGAAGACCCCCGCCTGATTCTGTCGGTGGAGGAAATCACGGATATGGTCCGGGTATTTCTGCCGGCATCGGGCAACGAGGCAAAGATGATGGACCAGATCAACACCCACCTGAAC
Organism: Desulfotignum sp.; assembly: GCA_046482705.1. Classification (GTDB taxonomy): domain Bacteria; phylum Desulfobacterota; class Desulfobacteria; order Desulfobacterales; family Desulfobacteraceae; genus Desulfotignum. The sequence continues at coordinate 840 of JAWOEP010000246.1, read as the reverse complement.
AAAATAGCGGACCTGGGGTTTATCCGGCGGCTCAAGGGCCAAAAGGACAAAATCGAAGTGATCCGTATCCTCAAGGCATTTGTGGATGCCCAGTGGCTCAGCGAACTGGATGACCGACTCAAGCAATACCAGGATCATCTGTCTGACGACAGTGACACAGGTCCTGCCGGCGGCAGTGACACCGATCCGGCGGACTGCAGCGACATGGAAACAAAAAAGGGGTCCAGCCTTACCAGGGACGGAGGCGGTGGCTGATGGAACAGCAGCTGCTGGATTTTTCCGCGGATGATGCCCTGGCCGGATTCCGGCTTCACACCCTGGAGGTGTTCAACTGGGGCACCTTTCACAAACAGGTATGGCGCCTGGACCTGGACAGCCGCAACAGTCTGCTCACCGGCGATATCGGGTCAGGCAAATCCACGCTGGTGGATGCGGTGACCACCCTGCTGGTCCCGGCCCACCGGGTGGCCTACAACAAGGCAGCCGGGGCCGACACAAAAGAAAGGTCCTTGCGCTCCTATGTGCTGGGATATTACAAATCAGAACGCAGCACCACGGGTCATGCGGCAAAATCGGTATCCCTGCGGGATCACAACAGTTTTTCCGTGATCCTGGGGGTGTTCAAAAACGCAGGATATCTCCAGGAAGTGACTCTGGCCCAGGTGTTCTGGATCAAAGAGGCCCAGGCCCCGCCGGAACGGTTTTATGTTCTGGCGGACGACGCATTGTCCATTACCGGGCATTTCAGCGGATTCGGCACCGATATCGGGCAGCTGAAAAAACGGCTGAAAAAGATGAAGGGGACGTCGGTGTTCGATACCTTCCCCAAATACGGGGCTG
>JAWOEP010000173.1:0-10665 GCA_046482705.1 Desulfotignum sp. | reverse complement strand
GTTTACTTGATAAAATCATCGGGATCATCCGGACTGTACACATCCAGAGGCGGGCGTTTTTCCATATCCAGACCCGCTTCCCAGCCAAAGAGTTCCAGAGCGTCTTTATTGAGTTTCCGGGTAAAATCCCTGACATTAATGCCCATGGGACAGGCCTCTACGCAGGCACCGCAATCCGTACACCTGCCGGCACAGTGGAAGGCCCGCAGAAAATGGAAGGTGTTGATATCGGTCTTGTCCTGGCCCTTGCCCACCCACTGGGGAGAAGATTCATCCACAAAACAGGTGGGACAGTAACACAAGGGACAGGCATTTCTGCATGCATAGCACCGGATGCAGTTTTTGGTCAATTCCTGAAAATGGGTCCACCTGGTTTCCGCATCCATGGCTGCAATGTGATCCACATCGGCATAGGGCTGGTCAAGAGACTGCTCTTCAACCGGTTCTGCCGCCATGACGTCAAACACCACCGGGTTGCGGTGGGTGCAGACCCGGCAGTTATGCCGCAGCACATCTTTTTTGGAAACCGTCTCTTTTTTTCGGGGTGACACAATGGTAAGGGTATCACCATCTTCAATGAAATCCGTGATTTCATCCTCAAAAAGGGCGGCAATCTTTCTTTTGTCCACCATGCCGGTGCAGGGCACCCCGATGATATAGAGCTGGTCCCGGGATATCTGGTTTTCCACCATATGGGTGACCAGGTTCCGGGAATCACATCCTTTTGCTGTTACGGCAATTTTGCCATCTTTTGGTATTGCTTCTGCCACATAATTGGCCAGGTTGAGTCCGCAGGTTGCATTGAAAACCAGTTTTTCCACATCATCTTTGGATGTGACGGCAATGGGCCGGGAGGCCATGGGAATGGAACCCTCGGCAAACCCGATCACTTTTTGTACCTCCCCTTTGGCAAGCAGGTCTGCACAAATCGTCCTTATTTTTTCTATACAGGTATCCATGATATAACCTTTATTTGGTATAGTCCTTTGCAAATTTCTTATCAGTGTCCAGGGCCCTGACTTTGTCGGATATCTCTTTGACCACATCCACAAATTTGGTGGCTTCGGCAGAGGAGATCCAGGAAAAATGCAGCCGGTCCCGTTCAACACCCATATGTTCCAGAAGGTTGCCCATCATAGCAAATTTTCGTCTTGCATAATAATTACCGTCCAGGTAATGGCATTCGCCGGGATGTCAGCCGGACACCCATACAGCATCAGCACCCTCCCGGAATGCGGACAAAATGAATTTGGGACTCATGCGGCCGGAGCAGGGGATCCGGATCACCCGAATATCCGCCGGGTATTCCATCCGGCTCACCCCTGCCAGGTCTGCTGCGCCATAGGAACACCAGTTGCACAGAAAACTTACAATTTTTATATTATCATCAGCCATTAATCATATCTCCTTTAACTTTCTTCATCTAACTTACTTCATCCAAAGCAAAAATCTGTGAAAGAATCTGGTTGGTGTCAAATCCCCGTAGATGGATGGCACCGGATCTGCAGGAAGCCACGCACAGGCCACAGCCTTTGCACAGCACCGCATTGACATCCGCCTTGCCTTCAAATCTGCCTTCGGTTAAAAATGAGGGGGCACTGTAGGGGCAGATGGATACACAGACACCGCAAGCCGTACATTTTGGCACATCCACGCTAGCAATCATGCCCGAGGTGAACAGACTGTCCTTTTTGGCCAGCAGGGTCAATGCCCGGGATGCGGCAGCCCGTCCCTGGGTAATGGCCTCGTTCACCGGTTTGGGATAGTGGGCGGATCCGGCAATAAACACACCGTCTGTGGAAAACTCCGCTGGTCCCAGCTTGGCATGTTTTTCCACGAAAAACCCCTCATCATTCAAGGGGACTTTGAAGAAATTGGCCAGGCGCTCATCTTTTCTGGGCACCAGAGCCGCAGCCAGGGTGAGCAGATCTGCATAAATAGTCACAGGCAGGTTCAGTACATGATCAACAAGGGTAATTTTGAGGTGGTCTTTTTCCACCACTACTTCAGGCTTGTTTTCCACATCATACCGGATAAATATCACCCCTTTTTCCCTGGCTTTTTTATAGAGCAGTTCGCGTTCACCATAGGTTCTGATATCCCGGTAAAGAATAAACACATCGGTTTCAGGGTTTTTTTCCTTCAAGGCAATGGCGTTGTCCACGGAATGGGTACAGCACACCCGGGAACAATAGGGGCGCTGCGGTTCTCTTGAGCCCACACACTGGATGAACACCGCAGACTTTACGGTATCCAGTTTTGGATCATTTTCCTTGAACATTTTGTCCAGATCCAGGGTTCTGATAATTCTGTCGTCCTTACCAAAACTGTACTCGTCCGGTTCAAGCGCTTTTGCACCTGTGGCAAGTACTGCAACCCCGTGTTCCAGTGCCGTTGTTTTCCCGTCGGTTTTCAGCTGGGAGGTGAAATTACCCACAAATCCGTCCACCCCTTCCAGGGTGGTGTTTGTATGAACAACTATCTTGTCGCTGGATACAATATCCTGGATCAGGGCATCCAGTTCTTTTTGCACATCTTCTCCCTGGGCTGTTTTCCACAGCTTCAGGGCCTCGCCGCCCAGGCAGTCCTTTTTTTCGATGATATGGGTTTCATATCCCTGAAATGCCAGACTTCTGGCCGCAGTCATACCGGCCAGTCCACCACCCACCACCATGACAGCAGGGTTGACATTGATTTTTTCCTCTTTCAGGGGCTGGGCCAGGGCAGCTTTGGCAACCGCCATCCGCACCAGGTCTTTGGCCTTGTCCGTGGCAATGTCCGGATTGTTCTTGTGGACCCAGGAGTTGTGGTTCCGGATGTTGGTCATTTCAAACAGATATTTGTTCAATCCAGAGTTTTTCAGGGTTTCCTGGAACAGCGGTTCATGGGTTTTGGGGGTGCAGGCAGCCACCACAATGCGGTTCAGCCCTTTTTCCCTGATGATTTCCACCATCTTGTCCTGGGCATCCTGGCTGCATGCATAGGTGGTTTCTTCAGCCACAGCGACATAGGGCAGGGTGGCGGCATATTCCGTGACATTGGGACAATCCACCACGCCGGCAATATTGGATCCGCAGTCGCAAACAAACACCCCGATGCTGGGCCGGTCCCCCACCACATTGGTTTCTTCCACCGGCAGTGTTTCTTTGGTCAGGGTGTTTCGCACCTCAGCCAGTGCATCCCCTGCAGCAGAGGCGGCAGCAGAAGCATCCAGAACCGATTCCGGAATATCTTTGGGGTTGTTGAACACCCCGGATACGTAAATCCCCTCCCTGGAGGTGGTCACCGGTTCAAAAGAGGCTGTTTTTGCAAATCCGCCTTCTGTAAGGTCAATGTCCAGCTTCCCGGCCAGATCCCTGGTTTCTTCGGAAATCTCCAGACCCACGGACAAGACGATCATATCATAGGTCTCAGTGATGATCTGCCCCATTTCATCCACATACCGGACAGACAGATCACCTGTTTCCGGATCTTCAGTCACCGAATGCACCCGTGACCGGATGAAATTTATGCCGTGCTTGTGCTTGGCATTCTCGTAGTATTTTTCAAATTCCTTGCCCGGGGTGCGCATATCCATGAAAAATATGGAACAGTCCAGATCGCTGCCGGCATGTTCTTTGGCAATGATGGCTTCTTTTACTGCGTACATGCAGCACACCGAAGAACAATAGGCATTGTCGCATTTGTTGACATCCCGGGAGCCCACACACTGAAACCAGGCGATCTTTCTGGGGTCCTTGCGCTTTTGCGCCAGCAGTTTGTCTTTTTTCTTTTTGGGTTGTGCCGGCAGTTTGGGAAATGTGGTCACATGTCCCATGGTGGGGCCGGTGGCGGACAGAATCCGTTCAAACTCCATTGATGTGACCACGTTGGCAAAATTGGCATACTGGTAATTGTCAAATTTTGAGGGATCAAAGGGTTTGAACCCGGGTGCCAGGATAATGGACCCGGCAGCAATGCTCAGGGTCTCTTCTGTCATGGTGTAGTCTATGGCATCTGCCGGACAGACCGTTTCACAGGTACCGCATTTATCCTTGGTCAGCTTCAGACAGACATCCGGATTAATGGCATATTTCAAGGGCACTGCCTGGGGATATTCCACATAAATGGCGGTTTGTGCTTTGAGATCTGCATTATACTTGTCATCGAATTTACCCGGACATTTTTCCGTACAGGCTCCGCAGGCAATACAGCGGTCTTCTCTGACGTACCGGGGTTTTTTCAAAATTTCCACGGTAAAATTGCCTTTTTCACCGGAGATGTTTTTGACTTCAGAAAGGGTTAAGAGCTCTATGTTTAAATGCCGGCCGACCTCGACCAGTGTGGGTGAGATAATTCACATGGCACAGTCATTGGTTGGAAAGGTCTTGTCCAGCTGGGCCATGACACCGCCGATGGACGGGCCTTTTTCCACCAGATAAACATAAAATCCGGAGTTCGCAAGATCCAGGGCCGACAGCATGCCGGAAATACCGCCACCTATCACCACCACAGATCCGGTCTTTTTTGATTCCATTGTTTGTCTCTCCTGTTTGGTTCATAAAACAATAGCAGCCCAATCTTAAATTTTTTTAAAATTGCTGTTATTTTAAGATCCTGATTGATAATTTTAATTAATTGTCATTAATTAAAAGATTATGTTATAAAACCATCTGCCAAATAATGTCAACCATTATTGACCAAAACACAAATACCCCTTTTGTTCATGGAAAAAATCATTACTATCTGCGGTCCCACAGGCATCGGAAAAACCGGATTTGCCATTGCCCTGGCCAAAGCGTTCAACGCAGAAATTATCGGGGCCGACTCCATGCAGATATATAAATATATGGATATCGGCACTGCCAAGCCGGATGCTGCTGAACTGGCACAGGCCCCCCATCATCTGGTGGATTTTCTGGATCCATCCCTGGATTTTGATGCCGGCCAGTATGCACAGATGGCTGCACAAAAAATAAGTGATATCATTCAAAAAGGCAGGATTCCCATCATTGCAGGGGGCACCGGCCTGTATATCCGGGCCCTATTATACGGCTTGTTCCGGTCCCGGCCTGTGTGTGAAAAAACCCTGGCACAACTGACCAAGGCGGCACAGGAAAAAGGCAGTGCATATCTGCACAAAAAGTTGTGTGCCTGTGACCCGGCAGCTGCGCAAAAAATACATCCCCATGACAATTTCCGCATTATACGGGCACTGGAGGTGTTTCAGACCACAGGAACCCCCATTTCTCTGATGCAAAAAAAACACAATTTTGCCTCCCCCCGGTATCAGAGTCTGACCCTGGGTTTGTTCATGGACCGCAAAACATTGTACGAACGTATTGATTTCCGGGTGGATGCCATGATCAAAAACGGACTGCTGGCAGAGGTAACAGATATGGTCCGGAAAGGCTATCCCCTTGATCTTAAATCCATGCAGTCCATTGGATACCGCCATATGGGGTGGTTTCTCAAAAAAGAACTGGATTTCGACCAGGCAATTTTTCTGTTGAAACGTGACACCAGACGGTATGCCAAGCGCCAGTTCACCTGGTTCAAAAAAGAGCCCGGCATCATCTGGCTGAAGCCGTCACAACTTTCCCGGGCCAAAGCCCTGGTAAAAGAGTTTTTGACATGAGAGGGGTTTTTACATATAGTTCATTCATACAAATAACGAGCATGCCCTGACGGGCACAACAAAATAGGAAAGCTTTTAGCTTTTAGCTTTTAGCTGTTAGCTTTTAGCTGTTAGCTTTTAGCTGTTAGCTGTTAGCTGAGTACTGATGGCTGATGGCTTTCATATAAACCCTGACTTTCAGAGATTTCATATGACAGTGAAATGTGTTTTGATTTTCCGCTGTACTGCCCTGCTTGCAGCTGTATTTTTTTTGGCTGCCGTCTGGGGGTGTGCCCCTAAAACCGTCCAAAAAACAGGAGTCCCGGAAACCGAGGTCCCTGAACTGCAGGACAAAGAAAAGCAAACTGCCGCCCTGGTGCAAATACTCGGGGCTGAAGCAAGAAAATTCATGGATCAAGGTGATTTTAAACAGGCGTTTCTCACCTATAACCAGGCCATGGCCCGGAAACCGGATGACCTGCAGAAAAACAAGATGCTGTCAGAGGTGGAACAGTTGCTGGCCAAGGCGGATCCGCCATTGATAAAAGAATTTTTACACATCAAAAACCTGGCAGTCCCCCGGTGTTTGCTGCTGTACTGGCTGGGGGTGAACCATGCCGCAGCCCGGGAATACGCCGATGCCCTGGCTGCTTTGAACAGTTTTGCTGATACCTGTCCAGACCATGTTCATGCCCCGGATGCCGAAGAACTGATGGCACTCATCAAACAAACCACATTTAAAAAGGATACCATCGGGTGCCTGCTGCCCCTGTCGGGAAAATACGCCGTTTTCGGCCAGAAAGCCTTAAAAGGCATCCAGATGGCCATCCAGGACCTGTCAGGCACATATGGCCGCAATTTTAAAATCATTGTCAAAGATACCCGGTCGGACCCCCAAAGGGCGGCAGACTGTGTGGATGAGCTTGATCAGGCACATGTCATGGGCATTATCGGCCCGATTCTGGCGGTGGAAACAGCCGGTGCCCGGGCCCAGGAACTGCGGATTCCCCTGATCGCCCTGACCCAGAAAGCCGATTTTCCTCTGGCAGGCGATTATCTGTTTTCCAATTTCATCACCCCCCAGATGCAGGTCCAGACCCTTGCCGCCTATGTATTCAGGAAACTTGGCCTCTCAAAGGTGGCTGTGCTTTATCCTGATGAACGCTATGGCAGGCTGCATATGCAGCTGTTCAGGGATATGGTGGAAGAATACGGGGGCCAGATGGTTGCTGTGGCAGCCTATGACGGCAAAAAAACCGATTTTTCCATTCCCATCCAGAAACTGGTGGAGGAATCCTCCCTGTTTTCAGAACCGATTTTACCGGTACCGCAATCAGATCATGACCCCCGGACCCTAAAAACAGCTGATCCCCTGGATATGGATTCTGACAGGAGCGATAAAATCCCCCTTAATTTTCAAGCCCTGTTTATTCCTGACTCTGCTTCCAGAATAAATATGATGCTTCCCCAGCTGGCCTTTAACGATGTCAAGGATATTGTACTGCTGGGCACCAATCTCTGGCATGAGCAAAGCCTGCTGGCTGAAACAAAAGGATACAACCGTAAAACCGTTATAACCGAAGGCTATTTCGGCAAAAGCAAAAAACCTGCGACTGCCCGGTTTGAAAAGGCCTTCACCGCACTGTATCAAGAATCTCCGGGTTTTTTAGAAGCGGTTTCCTATGACACGGTACAGATACTTTTTAAGACAGGTATGGATGCTTTTGTGGATTCCCGGCAGCACCTGAAAGAAGCCCTGACACAAGGCCGTTTGTTCGAAGGGGTAACCGGCAATACCATTTTTGATACCACCGGTGCGGCCCGCAGGGAAATATTTTTAATTACCATAAAAAACAACCAGTTCACAGAAATCCAGCCCTGACTGACTGCGGTTCCTTTGGATTCAAGACCCGAAATAGGCATCCTGGCCGGTGGCTTCCAACACTGACTGCCACAGCCTGCCATTGGGATCCAGCCGCTTCTGCCTGCCGGCAGAGGCTTCCATGGGCACATGGACATAATGGTTGTTCCAGAAACTGACCAGCAGCTTGGTTTTTCCTGCCATGCCCGCATGGACCGCATCCCTTCCCAGCAGCCCGCAGAAAACACTGTCATTGGCATTGGCTGCCAGACTGCGGATAATATAGGCAGGATCGATGTATTTTAAGGAAATCGGGATATTTTTGGCCGCAAACCACTGGGTAATCTGCTCCTTGAGAAACAGGCCGATATCCTGGAGCACAATGTTACCGGATGCATCATACTTTTGTTCCTTGTTTTCAAAAAAATTCTGACCGGCCCCTTCAGCAACAATCACCACCCCATGCTTTCTGGTTGTGATCCTGTTTTCCAGGGCCTGAAGAAAGCCGGTTTTTCCATACAGGTCTATATCCACTTCCGGAATCAGTACAAAATTGCCATCCTGCTGGGCCAGAGCAGCCGTTGCTGCCAGAAATCCCGAATGCCGTCCCATGAGCTTGATCAGCCCGATACCGTTGGGATAGGCTTCTGATTCATTGTGGGCACCTTTGATGGCCTGGGTGGCTACATCCACGGCCGAATCAAAGCCAAAGGACCGGGAAACCAGAAAAATATCGTTGTCAATGGTTTTGGGAATTCCCACCACAGATATTTTGAGGCTGCGTTTTTCAATTTCATCAGCAATCTTTTTGGAAGCCATGATGGTGCCGTCTCCGCCCACCATGAATAAAATCCCCACACTCATACGTTCCAGGCAGTCCACCACAATCCCGATATCCTGGCTGCCCCGGGAAGAGCCTAAAATGGTGCCGCCCATATCCTGAATACCGGATACAGATGCAGGGGTCAGATCCATGACATCGTGTTCGTAGTCCGGAACAAATCCCTGAAGTCCGTGGCGGATGCCGTAGATGGTTTTCACATGATAAATATGATACAGTTCCAGCACAATGGCCCGGATAATGTCATTCAACCCGGGGCAGAGACCGCCGCAGGTTACAATGGCGCATTTCAGCTTGCTGGGATCAAAATATATCTTTTCCCTGGGTCCGGCCTGTTCAAAGCTGAGAAGTTTCTGTCCGGCAGCAATGGTACTCTCTATATATTCGGTCTGGACATCTACGATGATGCGGGATTCATCTGAAATAAAACATTTGTTTGCCTTGCCTGATCGGTCTGCCCGTATTATGGGAGAAGCAATATTGGCTTTTCCGAGAACCGGGATTTTTGTGCACAGGTCCTGGGTAATCATTGGCTGCCTCCGTTGAATTTAAAAGATCCTTTTCCAAGGATGTCATGCAGGTGTAAAAGGCCCTGCAGCCGGTTTTTTGTATCTACAATAGGCAATACCGTGATCTCATATTTTTCCATGAGATTCAGGGCATCATACAGATAGGCCTCCACTCCCAGACAGTGGGGATTTCTGGTCATGATATCAGCCACCGGCATTTTTGCAAAATCACTGATTCCCCGGGCCATGGCATGCCGGATATCACCATCAGTGATAATACCCAGCACCTGACGGTCCCGGTTAAGTACAAATACGGCACCCAGGCTGAACTGGTCCATGGTTGCAAGGGCGGTTGCCATGGTCTCACCCAGAAAAGCACAGGGTACCTGGGCTGTCTTGAACATGATTTCTCCCACCTGACAGGCCAGCCGCTGGCCCAGGGCACCGCCGGGATGAGATTTCATGAAATCACTTTTTTTGAATTTCTTTTTTTCAATCAGCACAATGGCCAGGGCATCTCCCATGGCCAGCTGGGCAGTGGTGCTGCAGGTCGGGGTCATATTAAAGGGACAGGCTTCTTTTTCCACCCCGGTATCAATCACCAGATCACAATACCGGGCCATGGTGGATAAAGGATTTCCTGTAAACCCGGCCAGGCGGCACCCGATATCCCGGATTACCGGCAGCAGCTGGTTGAGTTCACTGGTTTCTCCGCTGTTGGAAATAGCGATGAATACATCATGGGGGCTCACCATGCCCAGGTCTCCGTGCACCGCTTCCACCGGATGCAGAAACATGGCATTGGTGCCGGTGCTGCTTAAAGTAGCTGCAATTTTACGTCCGATAAGCCCCGATTTTCCTATCCCGGAAATAATCACCCGGCCCGGGGAGGCACAGATATCATGTACAAGGGTTTCAAATGCAGCATCCAGTTTTTGGGCCAGGTTTAAAATACCCCGGGCTTCGATTTTCAGAACGTCAATGGCTGTGGAAATAATCATGGTTGTGTGATTCATCTGGTTGTGGTTTGGTGAAATTATGATTTCTATATACACCCATGCCCTGCCGGGCACAACAAATGATGAAAGCTTTTAGCTGTTAGCTTTTAGCTGTTAGCTGAGTACTGATGGCTGATGGCTTTCATATAAAAGAATCATACACTTTTTGCCGGGGTTTGCACATAAAAAAATCTGTGGTTTTCCGGCTGGATGAAATAATCTATGATTGACACCCTGTCTGATTTTATGATAGTTGATTAAGGTTTACCGTTTCAGGCAGGTATGTGCCGGAAAAAAACAGCCCGGAATATCCGGAAAAAGGAGTTTTTGGGTTTTTATAAATCAAACCAACAGGAATTAGGGATTTTATCATGATTTGTACCACCGTAAGAGAAGGTGATGACTGTGTGTTTATGACAGCAGCCGGCTGCAGCTATAATGAAGGCCATTGTCTGCCGGTTGTGGAGGAATGCATGGGGTGCCAGAGAATTTCCGAGTATCCCACGGGCATGTACTGCACAGCAGCACCGGACCCGTCTTTAAAATGGAAAAACGGCAACTGCAACATTGCCACCCATATCAAGACCGTTGCCGCCGGCAAAAAACAAAAACTCAACCCCATCAAGGCATCCAAGAGAAAATAGTTTTTTTGACCGCTATTGTGAACTCTGTGGTTTTTTTCTCCTGTAAAGCTGCAGAGTTTTTCATTTCAGGGTGCTGACACGGTTGCGGCCGCCACCTTTTGACCCTATCTTTTGCTTAGGAAATATACCCATGAATGTGATCGCACAGCAGTTGAACACCACCATCACACACGCCAATCCCCATATTTATGAAATGCTTTCCGATATGGGAAAGGC
>JAWOEP010000153.1:0-3291 GCA_046482705.1 Desulfotignum sp. | reverse complement strand
GGATGAAATCCCCGGAACCGGCCCAGAGGCTCATGGTCATGCCAGCGCCGGTGGTTTTCAGCAGAAGGATGCCCATTAAAAGAAAAAGACCGCCGCCACCGGTAACGAGAAGGGCCTGGCGGGCATTTTCTCTGGCAGCCGTGTTTTCATGGTCAAACCCGATGAGCAGAAAAGACAAAAGGGTGGTGGCTTCCCAGAAAACGAACAGCAAAAGCAGGTTGTCGGATAAAACAATGCCCAGCATGGCCAGCATGAACCCGTGCAGATAAAAAAAGAACCGGCCCAGTTGCCGGTGCCCGGCCATGTAACTGGATGCATACAGGGAGACAAAAAAACCGGTCATGGTGATGATTAAACAGAACAACAGCCCTAGGCCGTCCAGGCGGAATGCCAGGTTCAGGTCGAGACTGGGAACCCAGGCCCACTGGACAGCAAAAATCTGTCCCTGCACCACCCGGGGCCAGGCAAGGCATAAAAGCCCGAACAGCACAAGGGGCAGAATACTGGAAAAAAGCCCACCCCTGCAGCACGCCGGCGGTTTTTCAATGTCTGGCAGGGGCGGCTTCATGGCTACTGGGACAAGAACAAAGGTATATCTGCTGAATGGATGGTTTCCAGCACAGTATCACCGAGCAGACTCCGCTGGAGAATGTTCCGGGAGCTGTTGCCCATGACGATAAGGTCCGCATCATGGTCATGGGCATAAGAAAGCAGATCAGACTGTGGGTTGCCTTTCACAAGGTCGGTATCTACTTCAAACCCATGGGCCTGGCAATAATCTGCTGCCTTTTCCAGTAAAAATGGTTCCGGCTCCTTGTGCTTTGTAAAATGGACAAGACGGATGGCAGCCCCGGGCCAGGGATTTAAAAGCAGGTAATCCCGGGTGGCCCTGGCTGATTCCATGGAGCCGCTCAAAGCCACCAGCACGGTTTTGACAGGGCGGTATTTTTCCGCCACCGCCAGAATGGGACGGACCCCCTGGCGCAGCAGTTTGATGATGGCTTTGTCCGGGTCGGTGACAAATCCGTATTCAAATATGCTGCGGAGTCCGAAAATGGTCAGGTCATTGAAGCGGTCTTCATCGATCATGGCTTCAAAAGTATCCCCCTGCTCATACTGGATCCGGCGGCACACCACCTGCTGGTTGCTGCAGTGTTCTTTGAAAACGGCGATGGCCTGCTCCGTGCCCTCTTTGGTTACCTGGATTTTTTTTTCGCGCATGCGCTGGGCATAAGCATCTGCTCCGGCAGGCACCGGGCCCACATTTTCCAGTTTTTTGGTGTTCACAATGGTGACACCGGTGAGCTGTGCCTGGTGCAGGTCCCCCAGTTCCGTGGCCCACTGGGTGGCAGCTTTGGTAAATGGTGTTCCGCCCAGACCGACTAAAATTCTTTTGATCATATCTTATGGCCTCCTATAGCGTTTTCCTGGTCTTTTTAAGGCATGTTGCCGGAGATTTGTCAAGGAAAACACAGCCGGGGTAAATATTTGCTGCGCCATGTCTCGGGCTGCTGCCCATTTTGGGACGGTGTTCTTATCCGGGTGGCTTTGGGGCCCTGGATCTGATCCGGGGGCACGTCCCATGTCGGGGTATTTATTTCCTTGAGGCGAAAGGCCAGCTCTCTGGCTGTACCACTGGGTGCATCCGGTTTGCCTGAACCGGCATAATCCAGGATTTCCCAGTGGGAAAAGTCTTTTGCCGCCTGTAATGCCAGGCGCTGCATCCACATGGCTGACAGAGAAAAATTTCCCGATGCAATCACGCCCACACCATGCTGCCGCGCCAGGACGTCAATCCGGTCATAGTCTTCCGAAGATAGACCGGATGTCCCGACAACAGCGCAGACCTTGTTTTCAACAGCTGTTTTAATGTTGTCAAAAACAACTTCAGGATGGGTGTAATCGACCAGCACGTCGGTTGGGGCTGATGCCAGTGCATCTGCCACTGTTTGTGAAACAATCACGCCGGGAGATGCCAGGTCCAGTACCTGGCCGATATGCTTTCCTGTGGCGCCTGGTGCCACAGCAGCAGATAATGTGAATTTTTCAGATGCTTCAGGTGCACAGATTGCTGTGATCAGTTCTTTTCCCACCCAGCCGGTGGCTCCGGCCACACATATGCGGATCGCCATGGTGATTGCCTCCTGTGTTTATAATATGTCAAATATACCCGGAATCATATCTATATGCAACTCCCCTGCTGTTATCTGCAGCTGTCCTTCTGGGGAGAAGAGTCCTGGTGCATAGCAGCGAGTTTTCTGCGCTGGTTTTCCGTCCAGTCGATGCGGCTCATGAGTCCCTGGAGTATTCTCACATCCCTGGGGGACAGCCCGGCATCACCAAACAGTCGGCGGAATGTCCGCAGCAGATGGTCCGGATTCTGGGGGTCCAGAAAATCGATGTCCACCAGGGTTTTGCGCATGTGCACATACAGGTTCTCTATTTCTTTTCCCGAAGCCGGCAGTTTGGGGCCTGGATCTTGAAACGTGCCGGTGAGACGGGATTTGAGGGAGACTTCATATAAAAGCACTGCCAGGGCATGGCTGAGGTTCATGGAGGGATAGGCATCATGGGTGGGGATGGTAACAAACCGCTGGCACAGATCCAGGTCCCGGGTTTCCAGGCCGGTATCTTCTCTGCCCAGCAGCAGGGCGCAGCGCACATCCGGCCCGGATTGCGCGATCTGCCGGGCTGCCGTGGCCGGGGTCAGAAAGTTTTTACGGTATTTGCCGAACCTGCGGGTGGTGCCGAAGGTGAGATTTATGTCGGCCAAGGCGGTTTGCAGGTCTGGATAAACTTCTGCATTTTCCAGGATCTCCACCGTGCCCAGGGCCATTTTCCGGGCTTCCAGGGACCGGAATTCTTTGCAGGGGTTCACCAGCCGCAACCGGGTGACCCCGAAGTTCATCATCACCCGGCACACAGCCCCGATGTTCAAAGGCCCCTGGGGTTCTTTCAACACGATGACAAGGTTTGGATCACTCATTTGATTTCCAGAAGCGCAGGAGCCGGCCATTGGGTGTCAAACCCCAACTCTTCCAGCAGGCGGATGCCCGCATCCACATGTTTCCCTGCCTGGGCAACCCCGTGGGAATCATCACCGGGCACCATGGGGATCTGACGGGAGCGGATCTTTTCCAAAATGGACCTTGTCGGATAGGGTTCTGCCTCTCCCCGGGTCAGGGGCCGCAGGTTCAGGTCCATGACCAGGTTCAGGTCTTTTATCAGGTCCAGGTTTCGGTCGATCTTCCGGGCGATTTCCGGCTGCACCACCTGTTTTGTATAATTTGG
>JAWOEP010000142.1:0-4744 GCA_046482705.1 Desulfotignum sp. | reverse complement strand
CCTCCCAGTCCCCAATTAAACCGACGACAGATTCTTGAGATAATAATGTCAAGAACTCGGTACTCTCAAGTCCCCAATTAAATCCGATTACCTGAATTAAACGTGGTCTGTCCCCAATTAACTCGGTCCCAATTAACTCGATTAAATCTTGAATTAAACGTGGTCTGTCCCCGATTAAATTATGGTCTGTCCCGATTAAATTAATTAAATTTGAATTAAACGTGGTCTGTCCCCGATTAAATTCCGATTAAATTCGATTAAAGCTGGAGGAGGGAGTGGTAGAGGGTGAGGTATTTGTCGCCCTGGGTTTGGGGGGTGAAGTGGGTGTTGTAGTGGTTGCGGGCATTTTGGGAAAACTGCGTGGCCAGGGAGTTGTCTGAAAACAGGGTGTTCATGGCCAGGGCCAGGGAACGGCTGCAGCCCGGTGCCACCACAATGCCGGTGTATCCGTGGCGGTTTACCACGCTGGTGCCGGTTCCCAGGCGGGTTGATACCAAAGGTTTCTGAAAATACAAAGCCTCCAGGAGGATCTGGCCGAAGGCTTCCGCCGGGGTGATGGAGGGCAGTACAACCATGCGGGCATTTTTGATCAGCCACTTGAGGTTTGTATCGCTTTGAAACCCCAGCAAATACACATTGGTCAGGTTTTCTTTTTTGATCCTGGCGTACAGTTTTTCATATAAAGGCCCGGTGCCCACGATCAGGATGTCTCCGGCCGTGGTTCTGGCGGCATCCAGAAGAATATCCAGTCCTTTGTACCAGCGCAGCACCCCGACAAACAAGGCAAAATCCCTTTTTTCGGCAAATGCAACCAGCGCCGGATCGGCAGGCCCCGGGCCGGCAAACCGCTGTTCATTCATGAAAAGAGAGATCTGCTGTGTCTTGTTTTTAAAAGGGGCCAGATACGGGGTGTTGTTGAAAAGGGGCCAGGAGGTGACGCAGATGCAGTCCATTTTCCGCAGAAACCGTTTGATCAGGGGCAGGTATATTTTTTTCACCGGCATAAGCTTGTGGATATCGCAATGAAAGGTCACCAGGGCGGGTTTCTGCAAGTCCTGCACCAGGGCCAGAATTTCCGCGGTGGGCCAGGGAAAATGAAAATGCAGCAGGTCTGTCTGCCGGCAGATCGCGGAAAAGTCCCGGGCAAAGGAAAAGGAAAACGGATTGGAAAAAACATCAGCGGTTTTTTTGTAAAACCGGGTGGTGATGCCCTCCTGTGATGTCACTGTAAAGTCAGCCGGCCCCACACAGACCACTTTTACATCAAACCCCCTGGCAGCCGCATATGTTGCACACTGGCGTATGCCCTCTTCCAGGCCCCCTGCGGTCTGGGGAAAATAGGTCTTGAACACATGGGTGACCCTGGGCATGGATCTATTCCCGCAGGGCTGTATCGATATTTTTGAGCAGCGGTCCCAGCAGATAGGAAATCACGGTGCGCTCATCCGTGGTGATATAACAGGTCACGGGCATGCCCGGTGACAGATAGGCATCTTTGGCAAACAAATCCGTTATATCCACCTGGACCTCCGCCTCATAATAGGGCATCTCCCGCTGGGGGTTTTCCGGTTCCACCAGGTCCGGGGACACATAGGTCACCCTGCCCCTGACCGGGGGAGTGGACTGTCTCTGGAATGCGGCCAGCTGCACCTTGGTGTCCTGGCCTTCTTTCACACTGGTGATATCCTGGGGCCGGACCCGTGCCTCCACAATGAGAATGGAATTTTCCGGCACGATTTCCAGCAGGTTCATCCTGGGGGGAATCACGCCGCTGTCCTCGGAGTGTACCTCCATGTTGATCACCACCCCGGAAATGGGTGCCCGGATTTTGAGGCGTTCACTGGCATCCAGCTGGGGTTTGATCTGCTCTTCCAGCTCGAAAATGGTGTCTGTCACCTCCCCGAGCATGGACACGGATGTTTCCCTGTACTGGTTTTCAATGTCCATGATCTGGAGCCTGCGTTCCTGGATCATCTGGTTGTACTGGGCGATTTCCTGGTTGAGTTTGCCCCTGCGGCCCCTGTACTGGGACAGGCTTCTTTCCAGCTCCAGTATATCGGTTTTGCCCAGGTATTTTTCCTTGAGCAGGGGGCGTTTGCTCTCCAGGTCTTCCTTGAGGTTGGCAATGATCTCTTCCACGCTCTTGAGTTCCTGTTTCGCCCCTTCGATCTGGTTGCCCAGCTGTTTTATCTGGGACAGATACAGCTGGGTTTTGCCATGGAGTTCTTCTCTGCGGGAATCGAAAATATGCTGTTCCGTGACCAGGATTTCCGTAATTTCCCTGTTGTCTTTCAACGCGGTAAGCTCAGGGGGCCAGGTGATGGCTGATTTCATGGCTGCCTCTGCCCTGAGCCTGGCGGACTGGGCCTTTTTAAACCGGAGCCGGTTGATCAGCAGCTGCAGATTCGAACTGACCCGGGAGTCTATGAGTTCTATGAGCACATCGCCTTTTTTCACCATGTCCCCGTCTCTGACAAAAATTTTGTCAACAATACCCCCCTCCAGATGCTGCACAACTTTGCGCTTGCCCGACACCTTGACCTCACCCGGGGCAATGATCGCCCCCTGGAAAGGAAAATACCAGGACCACACAGCAAGCCCCCCGAAAAACAGGGCAATTATCAAAAGACCTGAGATAATGTATTTCCACGGATTTGTATTCAATATCTTATTTGATTCTTCCATATCTAAACTCCTGCTGCCTGACTGGGCGTTTGTCTGTTTGAAAGTTGTGCCAGCACCTCTTTTGCAGGCCCGTACATGGCAGGTCTGCCTTCTTTGATCATCAACAATTTGTCTGTGTGCATCAATATCTTGGGCCGGTCCGACACCACCACCGTGGTGACGGCGCTTTGTTTCACATGTTCCAGGCAGTGCAGCAGCATCTGCAGCCCCTGGTCATCCAGATGGGAATGGGGCTCATCCAGCACCAGCAGTTTCGGGTCATCATACAATGCCCTGGCAAGGCAGATGCCCTGGCACTGACCGGCGGAAAAATTGCCGCCAAAGCCTTCACTCACTGTGTCATACCCGCCGGGAAGGGACAGTATCATCTCATGTACACCGGCTTTTTTGGCAGCTGCCACCACTTTTTCCGATTCCGGTTCTTTCAGGCGGGCAATGTTCTGTGCAATACTCACAGGAAACAACACCGGTTTCTGGGGCAGGTATCCCACATATCCGGCCAGATCCTGTTCCGGCCATTGAAGGATTTCCGCGCCGTCCAGCCGGATTTTCCCGGCCGAAGGGGCCCAGATGCCCAGCATAACCCGGCACAGACTGGTTTTGCCTGCGGAAGAAGGCCCCAAAATTCCCAGCATCTCTCCGGGTGCCAGATCAAAGGATATATTGTAGAGTACGGGCTTGCCGGCCAGGGCAAGGGTGATGCCCTCTGCTGTGAATTTTCCCGCAGGTTCGGGCAAAGACAGTTTTTCTGCAGGTTTCTGGACATCCACAAAGGTGCGCAGCCGTCTGTAGGCAGCTGCGGCTGTGATGGAAGATTTCATATCTGTCAGGCGCAGTTCCAGGAAAAAAAACAGCCGCACACCGATGATCACCGCAGCCAGGATCTCTCCCTGGGTGATCTCTTCGGCAAAAAACACAAACACCCCGGCACCGAACACCACTGCCGGTCCGGCCAGCTGAATCAGCCGGATCACCATGCCGATGGCGGCATGCAGTATTTCAGCGCCGGATCTGGTTGAAAAAACAGGCTGCTGGCGCTTTTTGTACTCTTTTATCAGGGCCGGCAGCATCTGCATGCCCGACACCAGCCGGGCATGGGCAAGGCAGTTCTTTGCAAAGTCAACATTGGCAAAAAAGGCGGCATCTGCAGCAGCATACCGTTTTTTTTGTGCAACCCCCAGCAGGATTTGAAAAGCAAAGGCCAGAAAAAATGCACCCCCTGCCAGAAGCCCCACCAAAGGATGAATAATGACAAGCACTGCCAGGTATATCAGCATCCACGGCAGTTCCAGAAAAGAAAACAGCTGCCCGGCCGCTGCGGCATTGCGCACGGTTTCCATATCCACAAGCCCCCTGGTATAGCCGGTGCCCTGTGTGCCGGCCGCATCTTTGCGCATGGATTCCATCACAAAGGGTTCCATTTCCCGCACCAGCCGGTCACCGGACTGGGCCAGCACGCGCCGGCGCAGATATTCCATGAGCACCACTGCCAGCAAAGCTACGACCAGCCCCACGCTCAAAGTGTACAGGGTGGCCCTGCTGAAGCTGAACAGCACCTTGTCATATACGATCATCATGTAGACCGGCACACACAGATAAATCAGGTTGGCACAGGTGCTGAAAACAGCTGCGAACAGAAAGTATCCGGGCCGGAACTTCATCCTTTTTTGCATTACTTATTCTCCATCATTTGTCCGAACATCTTTTCTTTGTCTCCAAAACCGGTCATTTTTCCGTTTTGCAGAACCAGAATCTTATCCACCGCCTGCAAAAGCTGGGGCTTGTGGGTGATCATTATGGTGGTGGTGCCCATCTGTTTCAGGCGCTTGAGTGCTTCTGTCAATGCAGCATCCCCTGCCTCGTCCAGATTGGCATCCGGTTCATCCAGGATCACCAGACCGGGATTTTTGTACAGGGCCCGGGCCAGGCCCACCCGCTGGCGCTGCCCCCCGGAAAGGTTGTGGCCGAACTCCCCGATCTGTGTGTCATACCCGCTGACAAACCCCAGTATCACCTCATGGGCGCCTGCCAGGACAGCAGCGTTCACCACAGCCTGGTC
>JAWOEP010000115.1:0-5516 GCA_046482705.1 Desulfotignum sp. | reverse complement strand
AGATCAGAAAATCAAGGCATGTCTGCCCGCCGGCCCGGTGAATTTATTCTCACCGGCAATACATTGGGTTTAGTACTCAAGGCTGTTAAATTGTTTTAACCACGAAGGAAGGGTTTCTTCGTGTTCTTCGTGCCCTTCGTGGTTTAAAAAAATCAAATCAATATGCGTTTGTTCAATATTATGTCATAACCGACTGAATTTATACAACAATATTGAATAATGAGTTTGACCTGTCCTGCTGGTTGCAAGCTGGTTGCAAGAGGGTGCAAAAAGGCCTCTTTCAGTGTTGCAGCGCACATTTATTTTGGTTTAATTTGTTGACCTGTGGGTTGTAATGCTTGTATAAAAGCTGTTAGCTGTTAGCTTTTAGGCGGGAATTACCAACAGGGAAAAATTGTAATTGTTTTCTGGAAGCTGATGACTGCGTACTGACAGCTCTCATATGAAAAAATATGGTATATTCCATGCATTCCAGCAGGAAGACGTGCAGGAACTGCATCAGATGGAGAATTATAAATGAAGGATTTGGATTTTTGGAACCGCCATTCTGTGGAATACCTGGAAATGGCGTTTGAAACCGCGCATAAAGAGGTGCTGCACCATCCGGACGGATATGGCAGGCGGGTTGGTGACTGCGGGGATATTGTGGAATTTTTTGTCAAAGTTGCGGACCACAGGCTGGACCAGATTTCTTTTACCACCCGGGGGTGTATGAACACCACTGCCTGCTGCAATACAGTGGTGGAACTTGCCCGGGGTAAAACCATTGACCAAGCCTGGGAAATCATCCCGGAGCATGTGAAGGACTATCTCAAGACCCTGCCCGAAGATCATGAACATTGCGCAGAACTGGCTGTGGGCGGCTTTTATCTGGCATTGTCGGATTATCAGGCAAAGTGCAGGAAAACTGAAAAAACTGCATGATTCTCTGGTTACACCCCGGGAAGCAGACCCTTGGAATTAGAAAATTTGCGAAATTTTGGAATGGTTCAAGCCGGTTTTTTGAATAATCCTTAAACCACCCGGATTTTTGCCCGGGCTTATAAATCAAGTGCCTGTTTTTACAGGCATTTTTTTTGGGATCTTTGTCTGGCATGGTTTCTGCTCTGATATAAATGGCAGGTAAGGGGCAGGTATCAATTTTTTTTACAGCGGGGTTTGCAAAAGCAGGATGAAAAAACCCAGGGTTTCATCACCCCAGATCATGTTTGTGGATAATGATCCGCTTGTCAGGGATTCTTTAAAGCTTTTTTTTGACAATGGTCACACCCATTTTCTGATATTCAAATCAGGAGAAGAAGGACTCAATTCTTTGAAATATCAGAAAATCGATGTGGTGGTATGTGATTATTTTCTGCCGGATATGGACGGCATTCAGTTTTTACACCAGGTGGAAAACCATTGTTCCGGGGTGGTCCGGGTTCTCATGGCTACCCTGATCAGTGATGAACTGATAGGGGAAATCCAGAAAGCCGGCATTGACAGATATATTGAAAAACCATTGACAGTGGCCTCTCTGGATACAATTATTGATGAATTGACCAATGATAAAAAACCTGAATAACACCCATGCCCTGGCGGGCACAACAAAGAATGGAAGCTGTTAGTTGTTAGCTGTTAGCTGTTAGCTTTTAGCTGAGTACTGATGGCTGAGTACTGATGGCTTTCATAAAAACCCTGAATATGCAAAAATCGGAAAACAGCGCAACCATACATAATCATGTAAGCATGCGGAGAGAAATATGGAAGAAGAAAAAACATCATGGGACTGGCACACGGATGTAAAAGAAATTCCAGTTAAAGAATGGGAGTCGCGCTTTAACTGGGTACAGACCCCGCAGGTGACCAGGGATGGGGAGCGTATTGCAGCCATTGTGAACCTGGATGAAATGGCATTTAATGTCTGTGTGAACGGGGAGATCTGGGAAGATGAATATGAAAAGGTATGGTGCCTTACCCCTTTTTCAGACAATGCCTTTGCCGCTTTCGTGGCCAAGGACGAAGAATGGACCATGAATGTGAACGGCACACAATGGTCCAACTGGACTGATTTTATCTGGGATATGAAAATCAGCCCGGCAGGTGATTTTCTCGGGGCTGCATTTCAGACCGATTCTGAATACGGGGTCATTGTAAATGATGTGCCCTGGGAGAACCGGTATGAAAATCTGACTGGTGCGGTAATGGCGCCCAACGGGACATCCGCGGCCGTGGTTCAGATGGAATCCATGGCTGCGGCAGATGTGGATGCCTTTAAAAAAGGGGTTTTCTGTGTTGCCCGCAACGGTGAGGCACAGGGCCCGAGATTTTTAAATGCCTGGGATATCAGCTTTGATGCAGAAGCGCAGAAGATTGCCTGTACCGTGCGTGTGGACAGAGAAGCCTATACCATTTTTCAGAATGACACCATCTGGGACAACCGGTTTGAATCAGCCTGGAAGCCGGTGTTTCTTGATGAGAAAACCCTGGTGGCACCGGTGCGCATCAACGGGAAATGGCAGTTGTATAAAAACAACGCCCCTTTCTGGGCCACTGCCTATGACCAGCTGTGGCACCTTGCGGTTTCCCCGGCAGGGGATGATATTGCCGCCATTGTGTCCACCCCTTACGGCCGCTGGACCGTGGCGGTGAATGACAGGGTGTGGCCGCACTCCTGGGATACCATGGTGTCTGATATCCATTTTTCACAGGACGGGTCCTGCCTGGCAGCGGTGTATAAAAACAAGGGCGTATGGGACCTGGCGGTCAACCAGACCCCCTGGCAGATGGGGGCGGACAAAGTCTTTGTTCCCAGCATCAGCAAAGACGGCAGTGTGGTGGCAGTGATCATGGAAAAAAACGGCACCTGCCAACTAATGGTCAACAACCGGGTGACAGCTTCCGGGTTCCGCTTTATAGCGGATCCGGTCATCAGTCCGGACGGATCACAGGTGATGCTCAAGGCCATTGAAAACGGGGTGTATAAACGGCAGATCTTCCGTGTGTAAAAATATCCTGGTATCAGCAGAAAAATTTTTTCAAAGGAGTATGCAATGAACAGCTTTATCGCCTTTATCATGGGGCCCATGGTCTGGATATCGGCCATTATTTTTGTGGGGGGCCTGTTGTTTAAATTCATCGGCATTGTTCAGTCTGTGCGGAAAAAAGAGCCCTATATTTTTTCATATATGACGGTTACACACAGCCTGCGGTCCATCGGGGCCTGGCTGGTGCCGTTTTTTCCCAAAAGCACCCGGCTGCGGCCGGTATATTACGGGATATCCTATATTTTTCACATCCTTTTGTTTGTGGTCCCCTTGTTTCTGGCATCCCATATTGTTCTGATCAATGAGGCTTTTCAGATCTCCTGGCCTGCACTCAACGACAGTCTCGCAGACTGGCTGACCCTGGTGGTGATTGCAGCTTTGCTCTTTTTTGTGGTGCGCAGGCAGATGGTGCCCGAGGTTGCATATCTGACCAGGCCAAGCGATTACCTGATGATTGCCATAGTGGCCCTGCCTTTTGTCACAGGATTTCTGGCCTACCACCAGTGGTTTGCCTACAAGTGGATGGCAGTGGCCCATGTTTTGTCCGGGGAACTGATGCTGATCATTATTCCGTTTTCCCGGCTTTCCCATATGCTCACAGCACCTTTGACCCGGGCCTATATGGGATCGGAATTCGGTCATGTCAGACACGCCCGGGACTGGTAGGAGGAAACACCAATGCAGACACAGGATAATACCATGACAGAAAAATCACGAGAAACAGCAGATCCCAAAAAAGAAAAAGCCACAGATCCTGCCATTGAAGCAGGTCTGGAAAGGCTGACCCCGGAGCGGATCCGAAATACCATCAACCAGGTGCTGGAAAAAGAAACCGGCCCCAGGTTCAAGGCCTATGTGGAAACCTGCATGAGCTGCGGCCTGTGTGCCGATGCCTGCAGCTATTTTTTATCCAATGACCGTGATCCGCATTTTATGCCGGCAGCCAAGGTGAAAAACACCATCTGGGAGATGCTGGCAAAAAAGGGAAACGTGTCCAAAGATTTTTTGCGGGAGGCGGTGCGCATATCCCATCTGGAATGCAATGTGTGCAAACGCTGCGCCATGTACTGCCCCTTCGGCATTGACATCGCCTATATGATGCTGCTGGTGCGCCGCATCTGCCACAAACTGGAAATCACCCCCCAGTATATCCAGGATACGGTGAATTCCCATTCCGTTACCCTGAACCAGATGTGGGTCAAAGATGATGAGTGGATCGACACCCTGCAGTGGCAGGAGGAAGATGCCAGAGAGGAGTTTGAAGACCTGCAGATTCCTCTGGACAAGGTGGGGGCGGATATCATGTACTCGGTGATTGCACCGGAACCCAAGTTCCAGGCAGGCCTGATTTACCAGGCCGCCGCCATGATGCATGCCGCCGGGATAGACTGGACCATGCCCGCCACCCCGGGATGGGACAACAGCAACATGGCCATGTACACCGGAGACAATGAAATTTCCGGCAGGATTGCCCGGGCATTTTTTGAAACCGCGGCAAAGCTGCGGGTCAAGCGCATTGTCATGGGAGAATGCGGCCATGCATTCCGGTCGGTGTATGACATAGGCAACCGCTGGAATTCCTGGGTCATGCCGCCTTTTGAGGTGGTCCATGCCCTGGCCTTCTACCATGAACTGCTCACGGAAGGCAGAATCACCATCAAGGAAAAATACAAGAAAAAAGTCACCCTGCACGACCCCTGCAATGTGTCCCGGGGCAGGGGACTGCATGACAAGGCCAGGGAAGTGGTGAACATGGTGTGCGAAGATTTTGTGGATATGGTACCCAACCGGGAGCACAACTTTTGCTGCGGTGCCGGGGGCGGGGTCATCAACTGCGGCCCTCCCTACAAAGGCGAGCGCATGGTGAACAACAGAAACAAGGCGGAGCAGCTGGCCGCCACAGGGGCGGAGGTGCTCATCGCCCCCTGCCACAACTGCCACAGCGGGCTGGAGGATATTATCCACCACTATGACCTTAAAATGGAGATTAAATTCCTGGGAGATCTGATTTATGAAACCATGGAAAAGAAAATTTATACACCGGGGAAATAAAATGAAAAAATGGACCATATGCGCAATTGTCCTGGTGCTGATGTCTGCCGCAGGGTGGATGGTTGTTTTTGCCCAGGAGGACCAGTATGTGGAACGGCTGGATCCATGGGCATTTGAATCTCCCAGAAGGCCGGGGGCGGTGTTCAGCCATGATGACCATATCATGGACCTGGATGATGACTGCAGCATCTGTCACCATGTGTATGAAGACGGTGAACTTTTGCCCGGCGAAAGCAGCGAGGATTATTACTGTTCCGACTGCCACGGTCTAGAAGCCGCACCTGATAACCGGATGCCCCTGGAAGCCGCCTATCACAAACTGTGCAGAGACTGCCACTTTGATCGGGGAAAAGGCCCTGTTCTGTGTGGGGAATGCCACATAAAAGAATAAGGAGGGACCATGACAAAAAAAATTATGATCGTGGATGATGATCCTGC
>JAWOEP010000075.1:0-2712 GCA_046482705.1 Desulfotignum sp. | reverse complement strand
TTTTTGGGATCCAGAATGGTGCCGCCGGCATAGGCATCATCCACCGGCTTCAGGCCCTGGATAATCTCCATGCCCAGGGTGGGCTGGTCTTTTCTGGGGTCATCATCCGGACATTTGTCACAGGTGGGGTGGGGATCGGCATCCGGCTTCAAAAACAGCTCGATTATTTTGCCGTAATACTGTCCGTCTTTTTCAAAAATCTGGACAATGGATTTGGGCTCGTTGGTTTCATCGTCAATTGTTTTCCATTTTCCCACAATGGGAGCCTCTGCCAGGGCAGAGCCGGCAAAAACAAAACAACCAGCAACCATCACCAGGCTGAGCAATAACAATTTTTTCATACATTCCTCCGGAAGCAGGGGTTAATATCGTGCTGAACACTGTTATATCCTTTAGTCTTCTGTTTTTTTCCTGTCAAGGAAAAAGAATGGGAACTGGATATTTGCCATAAGTATGCCTGGTTTCGAGCGCTCTGTGCAGCACGCTTTCCCAAGTCCCGCCCCTGGTGGTATCCTGTGCCCGGCCCGATACAGCTTATCCTGTCAGGGCATGGTTCAGCAGGGCTTCCAGCTTTTTTGCATCCATTTTTACAGGATTGGTATGGATATTGGCATCTTCCAGCGCTTTTTGTGCTATATCGGGAATATGCCGCTTTCTGATGCCCAGTTCCTTTAGATTGGCGGGCATGCCCATCTCTATCTTCAAATCGGTCACCCAGTTTACAAATGCCTCAAAGCTGTGGCCGGGCAGGTCCAGGTACCTGGCAGCCCGTGACATTTTGTCTTTTATCCTGGCCTGGTTCAGCATGAGCACATAAGGCAGAAGGGTGCCGATCACCCGTCCGTGGTGCACCTTGAACATGCCGCCAATGGCATGGGACACAGCATGGCCCACCCCCAGGCCCTTGTCAAAGGCAATGGCTCCCATAATGGAAGCCGCCATGGTATAGGTGCGGGCCTTGATGTTTCTGCCGCTGTAAAATGCCGGGAGCAGCCCTTCTTTGATGTAAAAAATTCCCTGCATGGCCACCCCGTCCAGAACCGGGTGAAACACCTGACTGCTCAATGCTTCTATATTGTGGGACAGCGCATCCATGCCCGTGGCTGCCGTGAGAAAGGGAATCAGTCTCCGGGTCAGCTCAGGGTCGGCAATCACCACTTTGGGCATAAGCTCCGGATGGTAAATACTGATTTTTCGGCTGGATACTGTATCACTGATCACTGCATTGGCATCCACCTCGGATCCAGTGCCGGCAGTGGTGGGAACTGCAATAATGGGAATAAGTGTCTTGTGTATGACAGCATGACCGGGTCCGCCGGAGGTGAACTCCCATATGCGTGCCGGACCGGCGGCCGCAGCCAGGCAGATGGCTTTGGCCGCATCCAGGGCACTGCCCCCGCCAATGGCGATAATGCCGTCATGGTTTCCTTTTCTTAAGGCTTCCGCCCCTTTTTTCACTGTATCAAAATCAGGCTCGGAAAAGATATCTGAAAACACGGCAGTGAAAATGCTCTCTTCTCTGTTCAACCGGATAATGGATTTCACAAAAGGCAGTTTCGACACCCCGTGGTCCGTGACGATCAGGGGCGCAGACATTCCCAAAAGCCAGCACACCCCGGGCAGTTCCTTTATCCTGCCGGGACCGAACCGTATGTGTGTGGGATGGTGCCAGTCAACCTTTGTTTCAGCAAGTGTTATCTTTGGCCGAAATCGGGTATTCATAAGTAAAAAAATTCCTGTCTGGGGCATGATTTTTGTTTTAACCGGATACTGGTTTGGATCATCTCAGAAAAAATCAATGACTGCAATGGCAAATAAGCAGACAAAAATCCGTGCGTGAAAGATGAGATGTCAACTCCTTGAAAATCAAGAAAAAAGAATTAAATTTTAAGTTAAGCAGATATCAGGTTGCTGCACTTCACCTGCAAGATAAATTTTTTTTCGGTAAAGGAAAACACACATATGGATAATCCAGGAACAAACATCGCGTTCATTGATCATGGCCTTTTTCCGGGTTCAAACAAACAGATTACCCGGGTGGGGCTCGGTGGAGAAGGTATACTGCGGACCACTGGAAAGAGCGAACAGGCACTTGCAGTCATCACAGAAGCTGTGAATCAGGGGGTTTCCTATTATGATTCCGCCCGTGTCTATATGGACAGTGAAATCTACTACGGCACATTCTGGAAGAACCACCAGGATGAACGCGAATCAATTTTCCACACCAGTAAATCAGCCGACAGAACCCGGAAGGGCGCCCTGGCAGAACTGCAGCAGACACTGGAGCGCCTGAAAACAAGCTACCTTGACCTGTGGCAGATCCATGATGTCAGGGATGAAAAAGATCTTGACCTGATTTCCAAAAAAGACGGGGCCCTGGAAGCATTTCTGGAAGCAAAGGACCTGGGTCTGGTCCGCCATATCGGCGTAACCGGACATCATGATCCGCAGATTCTCACACAGGCTGTGAAGATGTGGCCCGTGGATGCGGTGCTGATGCCGGTCAATCCGGTGGAGGAGATCATCGGCGGGTTCCTGACCCACACCCTTGAGGCGGCCCGCAAAAAAGAGATCGCGGTCATTGGCATGAAAGTGCTTGGCGGCAAACACTATATTGCAGAGGATGCGGGCATCACCGCAGAACTGCTGATCCGGTTTGCTTTGTCCTGCGGTATCTCCCTTGCTGTTGCGGGGTGCAGTTCGCCTGATGAG
>JAWOEP010000028.1:0-3746 GCA_046482705.1 Desulfotignum sp. | reverse complement strand
GCCGAATATCTTCAGAAAAAACTGTTTGAGTACTATGTGGTGACCATGATGGCCGGCGGCAGACGTACTGCTGCCGTGGTGGCGGCCCAGTATTTCCGGCGCCTGGACGGTATCACCACAGTGTATGTATCATCCAGTGAATCCAGAAATCTGCTGCGCATCGATGAAAAAGGGGTGTCCAAAGCGGTTCTGGTCAGACTGCCTGAAGACAGGATAAAATATCTCTCAGAGCTGGGGGGCATATCCAGAAACAGTTTTACCAAAAATTATGTGGTTGCCCGCCAGCGCAGAAGTTTTGTATGCATACTCCAGGTCTACTATGATTATACCAGCCATGCGCTGCCCTCGGAGGGCGGGCGCCTGCGGGAACTCAAACCGGATGCCAACTGGCTTACTGTGACAGAGGAACAGATCCTGCCAAAGCCCTCGGTGCTGCACCGGGCCCCCATTCCCTACAAGATGATCTATACTTCTGAAGGGTGATGGTTACAATTTAGCTGTTAGCTATTAGCTTTTAGCGGTTAGCCTTTAGTGCCCTACATCTCAGTTCCTGTCAAAAAAAAAGAAAGTGAGGAGGGGCATTAGAATTGTGGGTTTACCGCGTTACGTTTTTAGCTAACAGCTAACAGCTAACAGCTAACAGCTAAAAGCAGCAGTTACAATTTCTTGAGCATGGCGGTTTCATCGCAGTTGGGAAAGCTTACGCACCCGATGCAGTCTGACCAGACTTTTATGGGAAGATCGTTTTTGTCGATAATACCAAAGCCGAACTGCTGAAAGAAACTGGGCCGGTAGGTCAGGGTGAACAGATCTTTTATCTTGAAATAAAATGCTTCCTGTATGGTCCGTTCCGTGAGCAGGGTGCCGATTCCCCGGCCTGTGTGCTCCGGGGCCACTGCCAGGGACCGGATTTCAGCCAGATCTTCCCAGCAGAACTGCAATGCACAGCACCCCACAACCTTGCGGGTTTGGGGATCTTCAAATACCCAGAAATCGCGCAAATGGTCATACAGCTTGCTCAAAGGCCTGGCCAGCAGCTCTCCGCGCTTATTGTACAGCTGAAGTAACGCGTGGATGGTATGCACATCATCAAGTATTGCTTTGCGTATCATTTCATATCCTTACGGGACAATATCTGCGGACTGCTGCTTTAAACGCATCATCAGTGAAGGGTTTATGCAGGATCCGGTTGATGCCGGATCTGGTCAGCAGGCCTTGGTCAACTGTTATATCACCGTGTTCTTCTTCCACAAAGTCGCTCTGGGTGGTGATCAACAATATGGGCAGCTCTTCGGGTCCATATTTTTTCCGGATTTCGCGGGTCAGTTCCAGCCCGCTCATGCCGGGCATGTTCAGATCCGTGATAACCAGCTCCGGCCGGGCTTTCACAATTTCAGAAACTGCTGATTCCGGTTGGTGAAAACCCCTGCAGGACAGGCCCATTCCGGACAGTTTGTTCTGGTAGAGCCGGAGCATCATTTTGGAATCATCCACCACAATGATTCTGGGGTTGTCTTGCTTTGCAGGCCCGGGATCTTTGATTTTTCCGGCCATGGCATCTGCCTGCTCACCCAGGCCCAGGCTGGTCAGTTTTTTGAAAAATGCAGCCCGGGTATCGGGATCTGCAGTATTGGTGATATGGTTTTCAGCCAGAAAAAGAAAAGCAGGTTCCTCTACCAGAAAGGTAAAAATATTGTCTGATTGCGCGTCAATAAGCGCGGCTACAGCATTTTGTGCATCAGAAGACCGGGTTCTGACAATATTTTTCAACCCGGCCACAAGGGGCCGGGAAAAGTTGCCATCCATGGCCCGGGCAGCACTCATGCGCACGGTCTCAACAGGATCCTGAAGGCCCTGGGCCAGGCAAATGGCGGTTTTCGGGGAAGGTATCCGTTCCATGGCTTCATAGACAGCCTGGCGGATATTGGCGTCTTCGGGCTGGGTATTGATAATGGCCAGCATGGGGGAGATGGCGGCAGGGTCCTTGATATGGCCCAGGGTCGTAATCAAATGCACCAGGTAATCTGTCTGTGCGGTCTCAGCAGCCCGGGCCAGCAGCGGGGTTGCTTTTTTCCCCAGATGTATGAGCTGGTCAATGGCGGTGTCCCGGACAATGGTTTCTCCGGCATCCAGCAGAGACGTCAGTTTTTCAAGGGCATACAGATCCTGTATTTCCGCCAGGGCCTCAACAGCCAGCTTGTTTGTTTCCGCATCCCGGCCCAGAAAACCCAGAAGCATGTCAACCCCGTCTTTGCCGCCGGTTTCGCTGATGGCAAGAATGGCGGCCCGTTTGACATGGTTGTCCGGATGCTTTGCCATGGCGGCAATGGATGACAAAGATTTTCGGCACTTGAGGTTTCCAATGGACTGAATCGCTGCTGCGAGGATCCGGGGGTCTGTATCGGTTGTCAGCACTTTTTCCAGTGCCGGCCTGGTGGAAACAAGCATCAGGTCACCAGCGGCTTTGATAAACATAAGCCTGGTGGCGGTTTCTTTGTCTGCAATATACTGGATGACCAGGTCTGTATTTCCATAGCTTTTGTCCAGAATCAGTTCATATAATGATTCCCGGACCCGGGGACTGGAGATCTGGAGTTTGGTGAGAAAGTTGAGCAGGGGATAGACCACTTTTTCCGGGCCTCTGGCCAGTTCTGCCATGGCTCTTTGCTGCAGTGCAGGACTGGCCTCTGCATCGGAAGCAAACTGCAGCAGGGCTTTGGCCTTTATAATATCTTCCTGGTCAAGGCAGAAAATCAGTTCATCAATAAATGTTTTTTCATCGATAGCCATATGGGCATTCTTTACGGTTTGAACTGGTAAAAAACAGAATTCAGATATTTTTTGGAGACAAACAGGCTGGTGTCGTTTATCAATGATTCCGTGGATCCGATGATAAGACAGCCATCCGGTTCAAGGACTTTGGCAATACTTTCATATATGCGTTTTCTGTCCCCGGGGGTAAAATAGATCATCACATTTCTGCATAAAATGATATCAAATCTGCCTATTCCGGAAAACGGCTGCATCAGGTTCATCTTTTTGAACTGGGCCATGACCCGGAGCTGGTCTTTGATTTTATACCCGTTTTCATGGGGTTCAAAATACCGGTGCAGCCGGGATGGCTCCAGACCTCTGGCTGCTTCAAATTTGTTGTAGACCCCGTAACTGGCCTTGGCAATGGCAGCATCGGAAATATCTGTGCCAAAAAGTCTGATGTTGTAATTTTCCGGGGTGATCCCCATTTCCAAAAGGATCATGGCAATGCTGTAGATCTCCTGGCCCGTTGAATTGGCTGCACTCCACAGGCGGATGGCGGGTTTTCGTCCGGGATATTGCCGGGTCCGCTTGTCAATGAGATCAGGCAGGAGCTTGTGCTGAAGCAGTTGAAAAGGGGCTTTGTCCCTGAAAAAATAGGTTTCATTGGTGGAAATGGCATCGATGATTTCATTTTCAAGTGCTTAGCCACCACTTTTTTAAACTCCCGGTCTGAAACCGGAAAAGGAATATCTTTTGAAATCGGCGCGCCCTCGGCAGGTTCAATGCGGGGAACGGAAATAGTATGGGGGCCCACCCCGTAAACCCGGTCAAGATAGCGTGAATGCTCTAAAAGGGCCAGTACTTCAAAGCGGTAATCATACAAGCCGAAAAGGGCCCCTATACCCACATCATTGAGCCCGTTTTCCAGAGCCCTGTTCATGGTACTGAGCCGGGCAAAATAATCGCTCTTTTTTCCCCGAAGGTGCATC
>JAWOEP010000377.1:0-2800 GCA_046482705.1 Desulfotignum sp. | reverse complement strand
TCTTTGGACAACCTGAACGATATTGTGATTCCGGACATGCAGGAATCCCCGGATCTTTTATCAGACATCGGTTCCTGCCGGTTTGCCGACAATTGCAAGGTATGTTCAGGTGTCTGCAGAAAAGGGGCACCGGATTGGGTTGAGATATCTTCCACCCACAAAGCATTTTGCTGTGAACCACAAATTATCAGGGGCAGTCATGGGAAAAACTGATTTAAAATCCCCCCCCCTGGTTGAGATGAAAGGGGTAACCAAGACCTATTTTCCCAGAAAACAGCTGTTTGCCGGACACCAGAATACGGTTATGGCCTTGAACGGTATTGATCTTTGTATTGAAACAGGGGAAATTTTCGGTCTGGTGGGACAGAGCGGCAGCGGCAAAACCACCACCGGCAGGCTGCTGCTCAGGCTTGAGCAGCCCACTGCCGGTGAAATTGTGTTCGACAAGGTTCCTGTCAGCAGCTTAAAAGGTCCTGCCTTAAAAGAATTTCGATCCAGGGTCCAGATGATTTTTCAAGACCCCTATCAGAGTCTCAACCCCCACCTGTCCATTTCAGAGACGGTTATGGAACCGCTGGTGGTGCAGAAGATCGGTACCCCTGAATCCCGTTCCAAAAAGGTGATCCACACCCTTGAAACCGTGGGATTGTCTCCGGGAAAATCTTTTTATAACCGGTATCCCCACCAGCTTTCCGGGGGCCAGCGCCAGCGGGTGGCCATTGCCCGGGCCATTGTGGTGGAACCTGAATTTATCGTGGCAGATGAACCCACCTCCATGCTGGACGCCACCATTGCCATCCAGTTGTTCAAGCTCTTGGTGGATATCAAAAAGACCTTTGGCATGACCTTTTTGTTCATCACCCACAACCTGGCAGCCGCCAGGTACCTGTGTGACAGGATCGCGGTCATAAACGAAGGCCATATTGTTGAAGTCAATACCGCGGATAATATTATCAGGCATCCGGAACATCCTTATACCAAAAAACTCATCCAGGTGCAGCCGGGATTTAAATACAGCAGATAACCAAAAAACTGTCTCCGGACTACTTCACAAAGGCGGCAAAAAGCGGTCTGCCACCGGATCATAGACCGCTGGATGGGCCTTGATAAAACGGTCTGCCTCCTGTGTATGGCGGCCAAACACAAGTGCGGTGACATAAAACCGGAACACCCCGAAAAAATCACAAGATGTACTGGAAAACAGCTGTTCCGGCTCTGATGTGCAGGCGATCCTGCCATAGCGATGCTCCAGCCGGTCAGCTTCCTGTGCAATCAAATGGGCAATGATGGCTGTTTTTTCTTTATTGCCGGCCAGATAATCTCTGGCTGACCGCAAAAAAAATGCTGCAGCACTGATACGGGATGCCTCTACTGTCTTTTTTTTGCAAAAATCTCTGTGGTCCGCAACTTTACGCCGGTATTGCGCCTTTTTGACAGGATCCAGGTCCCTGTAACTGCCATGGGCGAAAAATTGGTTTTTGAACCCCCTGATAACCGATCTGGTCATCTGTTTGCGCCGCAGCCGGGCGGTTTCTTCAAATATGGTGAAATATTCTTTCAGGTTCCGCATGCCCGGCGGGGACAAATCCATGGATCCGTTATCCAGAAGAAGGGTTTCCACCTGGATATCCAGCAGACAGGAAAGGTGAAAGGGCGCGTTTTTCTCCCCCACCACTTCCAGGGGCTTGAAATAATCCACCAGCAGGGCCTGGCGCCCGATTTTTTTCACCGGAAAAAACAGGGTGTGTCTGGTGACGGGTATTTTTTTGTGGCCCATGGGATGCAGGGCACTGGTAAATGTGGGGATGATCACAAAAACCCCGTCAGGGGTAATTTCCGTGCCATAGGCATCGGTGATGGAGGACTTCACAGTGGTGAAATCCTCATCCAGGCCGGCAGGAATGAGCAGGTCATCGGAATCATGCTGTTTTTGGAGGTGCATGCCGGTCTGCTTCTCCAATGCAGTGAGACGGTCTCTGTTTGCCGCAGTCACACTCACAGACAGGCCCACCCCCTGACGGACCAGTTTTTTTAATACCCGGCCTCTGGTTCGGGGAATCTTGGTCAAAAGACTGAAATTGGTGCCGGGACAAAAGGGCATGAGCAGGTCTGCCAGGGTATGGGTGCCGTCTTCCCACTCCAGGGGATCCGAAGCCCCGTAAAGGGCAGCATCTGTATTTTTTCGGGCCACAAGCAGGGTGAGGATCTGTCTGGCTGCATTGTATGAAAAATGCCTCCTGATACCGGGCAGGGCCCATTCATTGCACCTGCGGCAGAAATTGGAACACCCTGATGTCAGCTGCACAGTGATGGCGGTTTCCCATACCTTGTCCATCTGCCAGGGCAACAGTTCCATGCGGGTTTCCCAGTCTGTGAACCCTGCATGGCAAACCTTTTTCCCCGCAGATCCGGCCATGAAAGCCAGCAGCCTGTTCAGATCCCTATACAGATCGGAAAGCCTGTTTTTTTCAGGAACCAGAAAAGCCCTGAACCGCCGGAAAGCAGTCTGGATCTGGCGCAAAATTTTTTCCGTGTTTTCCGGGAGAGGCTTTTGTGCCAGAAGGGCCTGGTCCACTATGGCATGATAGATCTGTCCGGCAGTCTGATGGTCTTTTTGAAAGACAGCCGCCAGAAAGCGGTTTTTCAAGGTTTCCCAAAAGATTTCATGAGGATCCTTTTGATGCTTTTTTCGGTTTTGAAACATCTGGGTGTTCATTATATAGGAAAGTGTTAAGTGTTAAGTGTTAAGTTAATACCTGACTGCTTATACTTTCATCATTTGGTGAGGTCCCCCAGGCCA
>JAWOEP010000375.1:0-9738 GCA_046482705.1 Desulfotignum sp. | reverse complement strand
TTTTTTTCAAATGCCTGCACAGACAAAGGGCGATATTGCCCACCATCACTGAATGGTCCACAATGTGGTCCATCATCCCCATGGTGCGGATAAGCGCAAAGCATTGGTTTTGGGTGGGTATTTTCATAAAATTCTATTGCAGTTATATCCTTTATTGATATGATAGAAAAGATATTTTTACAAGACAGGATTCCGGCATGATAGACAAAATAATATCCGGCGGTCAGACAGGTGCGGATCAGGCAGCCCTGGATGTGGCCGTGAAATATAATATCCCCCACGGCGGGTGGATCCCCAGGGGACGGAAAACCGAAGCCGGCCCGCTGCCCCGGCGCTACCGGTTGACCCAGCTGCCCACAACCGATTACCGGGACCGGACCTGGAAAAACATCCAGGATTCCCAGGGCACGGTCATTTTTTACCGCAGGTATCTCACCGGAGGATCACGACTGACCAGGGACTTTGCAAAATCATGTGAAAAACCGTATTGTGCCGTGGATCTTCTGGTCAACGATCCCTTTGAAGCCGCGGTTATACTGCAGGCGTTTGCAGGGGAAAACAAGATCTGCATCCTGAACGTGGCAGGTCCCCGGGCCAGCCATGATCCAGGAATATACACGGATGTGAAAATCATTCTGGAAACCCTGTTTTATTTGATATTCCTGGAGCAGGAAAACGATCATGCCATCCCTTTTTCCCCCTGTTCAGAACCGGCTTTTCCTGTATCCCTTGATGCAGCAGTGGTTTTGCTGGATCAGGATCTGCCTTTAAAAGCAAAAACCGATATTGCCAGGCTCGATCCTGCCAGAATCATGGACCTGTATTTTTCCTGGCTGGATAATCTGCGGTTCCGGCTGGGGCTGGATGCGGGAAACACCGCTTTGTTCAATTCCTGTAACCAGGGGATAAAAACGGTCCATTTTACCGTTGATGACGCTGTCATGGAAATCATAAAAGCCTTGAAACGCCATTGTGATAAAGCATATCAGTTGCGGGTTGTTCCATGATACCCATCCGGGATAATCAGGTATCCGACTGCTTTCCCGTGGTCACCTATATGCTTATGGGCAGCAATCTGCTGGCGTGGATGCTCCAGCTCCAGGTGGGCCTGCATGATGAAACCTTTTTTTATCTGTACGGGCTGGTACCTGCCAAATACACGGTGGGGGAGATGTCCCGGCATTTTTCCGTGTTTAACCAGGTGTTTTCTTTGTTCTCCTATATGTTTCTCCACGGCGGTTTCTGGCATCTGCTGGGAAACATGTGGTCATTGTATATTTTCGGAGATAATATCGAGGCCCATTTCGGGTCGGCCAGGTTTCTGGTATTTTATATTTTGTGCGGACTGATTTCGGGTGCGTGTCATTTTGTGTTCAACCCGGTTTCCATGATCCCCACCATTGGCGCCAGTGGTGCCATTGCCGGGGTCATGGGGGCCTATCTTCTTTTGTATCCCAGATCAAAAATACTGACCCTGGTGCCCATTATTATTATTCCCTGGTTTATAGAAATTCCTGCCTTTATTTTCCTGGGGTTCTGGTTTATGATACAGTTTCTGAATGCTGCCGGCCAGGAGGCAGGCACCGGTATTGCCTGGTGGGCACATATAGGGGGATTCATTGCCGGACTGGTTTTGGTCAAAGTCAATCAGCGCCTGCCCAGAACCGGTACCCAGCAGAAGATCAACCAGTATACCAGAAAGCAGCACACACCCAGACTGCAGACCATTCTGGCAACCCCGGAACCCAATGACCGGGATCTGTCAGGAGAGATTGAAATATCATCTTTGGAAGCCCTCACCGGCACCCAGAAACTGGTGACCATACCATGGGGGTTTCACAAGCCGCTTTACCGGGTGTCCATTCCACCGGGTGTACGTCAGGGAACCCGCCTGAGACTCGCAGGCATGGGCAGGTCACTTTCAGGACAACCCAAAGGAGATATGTTTTTAACCATTCATATTAAAAATGCGATTTAAAACATTCGGCATAACCACTGCAGTGATTATCGTGCTTCTGGCCCTGGGCCTGTCGATACTGTATGCAGGACTGCCTTTTTTTGCACAGCGGTTTATCCAGGACAGGTATCATCAGATTCTCACAGAACACAACACCACATTTGAAATCGGGCATGTGGGATTCACCCATGCCCTGGTATCGGATCTGCAACTGGGCAAAGATATCTCTGCTGATATGGTGCGGCTGACATATGATCTCCAGGGGCTTGACCTGCCTGCTGCCAGGCGCCTTGTCATATCAGGCCTTAATGTCCATGCCCTGTATGACAAAAACAGGGGGTTTGTCATCGATGGTATACCCCCGGGTATTGCCGGCCCGGCCTCTCTTGAAATGCAGCCAAAACAGGGCAGTGCAAAAAAAGGGGCGGAAGCGTGGACAGCATTCTTGCCGCAAAATATTGTGCTTCACAATGCTGCAGTAACGGTAAATGTTCAGAACAAAACCATCCGGATTCCCTGTGATCTGGAAATAGTTGTGGACAAAACACAAAAAACCGCTGCCTGCACTGCAGTTTTCTATCCTTTCGGGGAAACCATATCCTTGACCACCCGGGTGGATCTTGGTGGAAAAATAAAAGACTTTAAACTGGAAGCCCTTGGTTTTGCCCTGCACCATCTGGCACAATTTCTGCCCGGATACCTTGCCCCGGTTCTTTCCGGCGCACCGGATCTGATCATTGAACAGGTCTCCCATAACAACTGGCAGGCTGCTTTGTCCGGGCTGTATCCGGAGCAAACCCGCGGGTTCGGCATGGAGCGCATCACTGCCCGGATTTTAAAAGATCACAGCCAGATCATTGTTCTGGGACAATTCATTCTTTTACACCCTTTGCTGTCAGATTTTGATTTTACCAGCCGGGCACTTCTGGAAATGAACCAGGCAGGTACAAAAATTGTAAAATTTGACCTGGCCTGTGAAAGCCAGCCCGCAGATCTGGTGACACTGGAGAACGAAAACCTGTTCGCCAGCATGGATCAGCCATTGGTAACCTTGTCTTTGCATGGAAATAACCAGGTTGTGGGGGGAAATGTGTCTGTACGTTCTTCACAGGCCCTGGTCCGCCAAAACAACAAAACCTTTTCTGTGGACCAGGCATCCATAAAATCAGACATCTCCGGGGATATGGCTGCAAAAACCCTGGATTTCAATCTGCAGTCACAATTGTCGGGTATCCATGTGAAAAATGAACAAGGGGAAATGGATTTCAGACGGGTGGACACCGAAGGCCGGATTTTCTGGGATCTGGATAAAAAAATGTACGGGTTACCAAAAGTGGATATTACCACTGAACTGCTCCAGGGCAGTGTATCGATTCCATCCAGGGGTCTGTCTGCGCAAGGCATATCCGCGAGAATGCCTCTTTCGTTTCCGGATGCAACCGGGTCCGGGCGGTTTTCAGTCGAAAATGTGGTATATGACAACCGCCTGCATCTTGGTGTCACAGGAAATATCCACAGAACCGGACCTGCTGCCCTGGATTTTGACGGTGTCATCCAGATGCCGGATGCTGCAGATTTGTCCTTAGCCTTCTCAGGAAATGCCGGCATGGCACAAGGTCCTGTTATACGCATTGATGTTGCGTCTGAAAGATTCAGGTTTTCTCCTTTTCGGTTTGAAAAGCTTTTGCCGGAGGCTGCCTGGTCTGCTGATTATGATCTGGATATGACTGCCAAAGGCTCTTTTCTTCTGGAAAAC
The DNA here is from genome assembly GCA_046482705.1 of Desulfotignum sp. Lineage (GTDB taxonomy): Bacteria > Desulfobacterota > Desulfobacteria > Desulfobacterales > Desulfobacteraceae > Desulfotignum. The sequence goes on along the minus strand of JAWOEP010000375.1, from coordinate 6,025 downwards.
AACCAGATGAAAACCGGGGCTGAGCTGACCATTCATGGCGGCACCCTGACTTTGCCGGATATGGATATTACCGCAACAGGCATCCGGGGCAGCCTGGCTGTCAAAGACCTGGCAGATTTGGCATCCTTTCCCGGCCAGGTCTTGACCATTGATGAGATAAAGGCGGCAGATTTTGTGTTCTCGGATGCAGATATCCGGTTTACCCTGGAAGAGGAGCACCACCTGGTGATTGAAAACATCCGCCTCAAATGGTGCAACGGTGTTGTATCAACGGAATCTGTCCGATTCCCCTCAGCTGACGGATCTGTTTTTGTGACCGTGTATTGCGACAGGATTGCACTGGATGAGCTGCTGGAACAACTGGGCGGGTTCCATTCCCGGGGAGAGGGTACCCTTAACGGCCGGATACCTGTCCGGTTCAAAGACGGAGATATCTCTTTTGACAACGGGTTTTTGTTTTCAACGCCGGGGCAGGGGGGGCGTATCATTATCAATAACCCCGGAAAACTTCTGGCCGGGATACCTGTGGACTCTCCCGAATTTGTCCAGCTGGATCTGGCTGCAGAAGCATTGAAGGATTTTGAATATACCTGGGCCAAACTGGCATTCAATACTGATAAAGACACCTTGACCGTGAACATGGAACTGGACGGAAAACCCGGACGGATGCTTCCCTTTGAATATAAAAAAGAGGTGGGGGCATTTGTCCGGGTGGATGCGCAAAGCCCGGGGTCACACTTTCAGGGTATTACACTGGATGTGAATTTACATCTTCCCTTTAACCAGGTAATGCAATTTGGTAATAAAATCCAGAAACTGATAAACTAAAAGGAGATATTATGGGTCTGAAACCCTGTATCGTGCCGCTGGTGGTGTTTCTTATGGTGTTCGGCGGCTGCCGCACCAGCCATGAAGTGGATGTCAAGCCTGTGGAAATAAAACCCATCCACATCACCATCGATGTGAATGTCAAGGTGCAGAAAGCCCTGGATGATTTTTTCGGGGAAATTGATGCACAGGAAGATAAGATAATGGAAAAACTGGAGAAAGAAGATGAATAATAAAAAAGTGACAGCCATAATACTGCTGGTGGTCCTGGGGATGCTGGCAGGTGCTGGACCCGTGCTTGCCCAGGGAATCAAAGAAAGAATGAAAGAACGGCTTCCGGTGATTGCAGCGCTTAAAAAACAGGAAATTGTCGGTGAAAACAACCGGGGCTATCTGAGTTTTGTGGGCAGTGAGAAAAAGCAGGAACAGGTGGTGGCTGCGGAGAACCAGGACCGGAAAAAAATTTACGCCCATATTGCGGCCCAGCAGGGCACCAAACTGGAAGTGGTGGAGAAAAACCGTGCCCTGCAGCTGGCTGAACGGGCAGCGCCGGGCACATATATTCAGAGGCCGGACGGCACCTGGGTTAAAAAATAAGGGATCTTACATGGGGGCGGTTCAGGGTCACTCCGCCATCAGGTTGGTCAGTTGCTTGTGGATGCAGTAATAGATATCTTCGTCACTGCCGAATACGTCCACCACATCTTTGTGGTTGATCAGCTTTTCCACTACAAAGGCAGTCAGATACAGGCTTGCAATATTGGGATTGGGAACCAGGGTGCGAAACGGGGCCACTGAATAGTCAATGTCGAAATCTTCTGATTTGATCAGATTGTCCAGACACCGGACGATCTGGTTTTCAATGGAGGATTTGCTCACGGTTTCTATGAGGCCCTCTTCAATAAGTTTCATGGAAACTTTATTGGCAAAAAATTCGGTGTTGTCCCGGATTGCGCTGATGGTTTTAATTCTTTCCCTTTCCTTTGATGATTCTATCTTGGAAAGCAGTTTTGCCTCTCTGTTTCCGGAGTAAAACATTTTGGCCATGGATATGTTTCCTTACCTTAATAAACGGTTTGATTTTAATGCTAAACTGCAAGTATAGTCTAAAAACAGGTCAATTAGCAAGGGTAAAATCTACACATCCTCAATAATCATCTGGGGGGTACGGGCTTTGAATTTGCTGATTTTCAGTTTGTATACCAGCTGGTCATAAAAGGCGGGGGCATGCCGGATATCCGGCGCATTAAAGTGAAAAGCCTCCACTACGGGGCCTGCGGCGTTATCAGCCTGCTGCAGCAGCATTTTGCGGTGGACATGGCCGATGATGTGGGAGGACACCACCTTCAGGCGGCGGGACAGGAAAACCGGTTCAGGATTGGCCATGCCAAAGGGGCGCAGCCGATCCAGATCAAGGACCAGGTCAAAACTGATCTCATCTAAGGATAACCGGGCATCAATGGTCAGGGTTTTTAAAAAATCGGTTTCTGTATACCGGGTTTTCAGGTGGGTTTGGATGCCTGATACCAGATCCGGCAGCCGGTTTTTATCCAGGGTAAGCCCTGATGCCATGGCATGGCCCCCGAACTTTTCCAGCAGGTGGGCATTTTCCGTAAGGGCCTGGTGAATATTGATATTGTTGATGCTTCTGCCCGAGCCCACAGCCATATCCCCGGTGCATGCCAGCAGCAGCACCGGACACACATATTTTTTTGACAGTTTTGATGCGGCAATGCCCAGCACACTGGGGTCCCAGTGGTTGTCCCAGAGCAGTAAAAGGCGGTCCCTGAGCAGGGCAGGGTTCTGGAAGATGCGCTTTTCAATATCTTTTACAATTTCCCGTTCAATGGTCTGGCGCCGGACATTCAGCTCATCCAGCAGAAAAGCGGTCTTCTGTGCTTCTGCATATTCCCGGCTGGTGAGCAGGGAAACACAGATTCTGGCATGGGAAATTCTGCCGGCTGCATTGATACGGGGTACAATTTTAAAAGATATGTCATCTGAATCCAGCTGCGTGAAATCAATGCGGGCTGCTTTTATAAGGGCCTTGATACCGGGTCTGGGCGCTTTTCGCATCTGCTTTATGCCACCCATGCACAATATTCTGTTTTCCTGGACCAGGGGTACCATATCACCGATGGTGCCGATGGCAAACAGATCCAGAAACTGGATAAGCCCGGGTTCCGGAAAGTCGTTCCATATTCCTTTTTCCCGGAAAAACTTGCGCAGGGCCATAACCAGAAAAAATACCACCCCCACACCTGCCAGAAAAGACAGGCCTGATTTACAGTCCGGCTGTTTGGGATCCACAACGGCGCATGCTGCAGGCAGCGCCATCCCTGGTTCATGGTGGTCCGTGACAATGACATCCATATCTTCCCGGGCTGCAGCTGCCACAGCCTCCATGCTGCTGATGCCGCAATCCACGGTAATGATCAGATCGATATGCCGGGCAGCTGCCATGGGAACATGGGAAGGGGCAATCCCATATCCCTCCTTTATACGGTGGGGGATATACCAGGTCACATCCGCATCCACCAGGGACAAAAATTCATGAAGAAGGGCCGTGGCTGTGACACCGTCTGCATCAAAGTCCCCGAATATCAGAATTTTTTCCCTGTTGACCACGGCTGTATGGATGCGCGCCACCGCCTTTTGCATGTCTTTCATGGAAAAAGGATCGGTCAGGTTGTCAAAATTGGGATTGAGAAAAAAACGGGCCGCATCAACAGAGGTGAATCCCCGGTTCCAGATCAGTCCGGCAATGACCGGATGGCACCCCAGGCTCCGGGAAAGCAAGCGTATCCCTGCAGGGTCAGGTGTTGCATATGTCAGGTGTGTGTTCATATCGGCTGCACCGGTTTTATATAAACAATAGCGGTTAAAGTCAATCTTGTCTGGATATTTGCCATAAGCATGCACGGTTTTCAATCGCTCTGTGCAGTACCCTGTTTCAGGGCCCGCCCCTGGTGGTATCCTGTGCCCGGCCCGAGGTCTGCGGGGGCCGGTTTACATACGAACAATGAAGCGCGGCATCCCGTCCTCTGGTTGAAAACCATCCCGGCATCTTTTACCAGGCCCCCTCCGACGCTGACGGTCCGTTCACAGGACACCACCAGGGGCTCCCCAGAGAAGCGCATGCTGCTATAGCAAATATCCAGATCTTGTTAAAAGTATTTGAGTAATGCCTCCCATTAATGGTATATTGTAAAATTTGAGAATCGGTAAATAATGAATGACATGAAGACACTGCACAAAGAATACCGGGTGGACAAGACCCGCATCGGATTTATCAAGTTTATCTTTGAAGCCTATGAAGGGGTTGCCGTCATAACCACACTGGATGCCCGGACAGGCCATGTGCGCATGGCTATTGCGCCGGATCAGGCTGAAGATGCATTCAGGATTATTGCAGACCTGAAAAAGGATTTTGCGTTTCATGCAGTATAGCGGGCATGCCTATATCAACACCATCGGGTGCCAGATGAATGTATATGACTCTGAAAAGCTGGCAGCGATCCTCAATGCACTGGGATTTCATCCTACCCGGGATATGGAAAAGGCAGATATTGTGGTTTGCAATACCTGCTCCATCCGCCACAAAGCAGAAGAAAAAGCTTTCAGTTTTCTGGGCAGGTTTGCAAAAGAAAAACAAAAAAAGCCATCTCTGCTCACGGTCATGGCAGGATGCGTGGCCCAGCAGGAAGGCAAAAATGCCTTTAAACGGCTGCCCCATCTGGACCTGGTGCTGGGAACCCAGGCATTTTCCAGATTCGGAGAGCATGTTGCGGCACTGCAGTCCGGCCGCCGGCAGATTGTGGACACAGGGCCTGCAGATGGTTTTTTTGAAATTATGCCGGATACGGCGGATTTTTGTGAAAACCAGGTATCAAAATTTGTCACCATCATGCAGGGGTGTGACAATTTCTGCACCTACTGCGTGGTGCCCTATGTCCGGGGCAGGGAAAGAAGCCGGGCATGGGAATCCATTGTGGAGGAAATCCGGATTCTGGCGGACAGCGGTATTCGGGAAATCACCCTGCTTGGCCAGAATGTCAACTCCTATGGCCGCAAGGAAGGCGGCATATCTTTTGCCAGGCTTCTGGAAAAGGTTGCTGAAGTGGAAGGGATCTGCCGTATCCGCTTTGCCACCTCCCATCCCAAAGACCTGTCCCGTGAACTGATCCAGGCCATGGCAGATCTGGACAAGGTGTGCGCCCACCTGCATCTGCCGGTGCAGTCCGGATCTGACAAGATTTTAAAAAAAATGAACCGGGGATATACAAGAGACATTTATCTGACCAGAATCAATGACCTGAAAAAAGCCTGTCCCGGTATCGGCCTTTCCACAGATATCATCGCGGGATTTCCCTCGGAAACCCGCACCGAATTCAACGATACCATGTCCCTGCTGACAGATGTACAGTTTGATTCTATTTTTGCCTTTGCCTATTCAGACCGGTCATCTGCCCCTGCTGCAAAATTTGCAGACCAGGTAAACGAAAAAGAAAAAATGGACAGGCTCAACCAGCTGCTGGCATTGCAGGACCGGGTGGTGGAAAAGAAAAACAAAAAAATGAAAGGACAGGTGCTGCAGGTACTGGTGGAAGGTGTCAGCACCAGACTGCATGAAAATTTTGTAAAATCCTCGGACAGGATGAAGCAAATGACAGGAAGGACTGCTTCCAATAAAATTGTGCATTTTCCCTCTGATACAGCCGGTATAGGGGATCTTGTGGATATAAAAATATCGGATGCCTATCTGCATTCCCTGTGGGGACGGCCCCTGGAGCGGCAAACATCATGAAAAATAAAGCGGAAAAGATCGGCAGAAATTCGCCCTGCCCCTGCGGCAGTGGAAAAAAATACAAAAATTGCTGCCGGAACATCAAAAAGGAAATCTCTGTGAAAGAAACATATAAACAGCAGTATGATATTATTTTAAAAACATCAGAACAGGTGGAAGGCATCCGTCGGGCCGGCATGTTATTGATGCAGATCATGAACGGGGTGGAAAAGATGATCGCCCCCGGGCTTGTCACCGAAGAGATCAATACCTTTGTCCATGAACAGACCATCAGGGCCGGCGCCATCCCCGCCCCTCTGAATTATCGGGGATTTCCCAAAAGCGTGTGCGTCTCTGTCAACGAGGTGATCTGTCACGGCATTCCGGGCAAACGGGTGCTGCAGGATGGTG
>JAWOEP010000343.1:0-9233 GCA_046482705.1 Desulfotignum sp. | reverse complement strand
GATGGTATCATGTGCCGGCATCCGCAATCGCGATCATAAGGACAACAGCGTATGAGCCGCCTTCGCATCGGGCTGGCCCTCGAGCCGCTCTCTGAAGCCAACTTGACCCTCGCGGCACAAATCGGCGCGGACGAGGTCGTCTACTATGACATGACCACCATGCCCATGACCGCACCCACCCTGATGGACTTGCGGCGGCGCATTCAAGACCGCGGTATGGACATGACTGTGGTGGAAGGAGGTCCGCCTCAGGAAAATATCGTCTTGGGAAGAGCCGGCCGGGCAGGCCCGCGGCCCGGTTGACAAACGCTTTTGTGACAAACCGCTGGCGGGCCACGAAGATGTCGGAAACATAAAACAGCAGGGCTCCGCCAAAGACCAGGGCCCGGGCGCTGGGATCCAGGCCGGGGTTGTTCATGAGGGCGGCAGCGGAAATGACCATGGCCGTGATGATCACGATATAGGCAATGACCGGGGTGCGCATGTCCCCCAGGTGGGGCCGCAGCCACAGATACACGGCAAAGCTCAGACCCACACAGATGAGGGCCGCCGTCCATACCACAGGGCCAATGACACCAAATGCAGCAAATGCGGCCACGTACATGACATGGCCTGCCAGAAAGGCGGCCAGTCCGGCCGTGAACACCTTTCTGCTGGAAAAAAAGATCAGGCAGACATCCCCGATCAGGCACAGAATCAGGCCTGACAGGACAAGGGGATAATAGAGGGTTCCGGCATGGGGCTGGATCACTGCCGTGATGATGAACAGCGCAGACAGCAGCGGCTTGGTGAGCAGCTCACCGAATATGGATTCCTTTCTGGATGCATACAGCAGTCCTGCCAGAAGCAGGGGCGCAGCAGTCAGAATCAGATATATCATATGGCACCTCCTTTAAACAGGATCAGGCAAATCACTTAAACATTGGCAAAAATGAATTGTTCCAATATTTGTGCATTTTATTCGGTGAAAAATTACGGTGCCGATGTCATTTTACAAGACAAAAATTACAAAGTGACTGTAATTTTCAAGGGTCACTTGTAACATCGGAACTGTAAGGCCCCCAAAAAAACGCAGCGGCAGAGAGGCATATAACCCCTCTGCCGCTGCAGGATGGGAGAATTCAAAAACAGGCAAAACAGTTAACTTCTGTCCCTAGCGGTTCTTCCATTCAGGTTTGCGTTTTTCCTCAAAGCTGGCAATGCCTTCCAGGGTGTCTTCGGTTTTCATCAGGGTTTTGAGAAAATAGTTGGATACCAGGTCAATGCCCTGGAAAAAGCTGGTGCCGATGTGGCGCTTCACAGCCCGTTTGTTGAGCCGGATGATCAAAGGAGATGCCATGCAGATATCTTTGACATACGCGTCCACAGCTTCAGTGAATTCATCTTCATCTGCCACCTGGCTGACAAAGCCCATCTTGCGGGCTTCCTTGGCCTTGTAGGTCTTGCCCGTGGTGACGATCTCAATGGCTTTGGCAGGGCCCACCAGTTCGGGCAGGCGCAGGGCTGCATAGGGCGGGAAAAACCCCAGTTTGATTTCGGGCTGGCCGAATTTGGCTTTTTTGTCGGCAATGATGATATCGCAGGCAATGGCCAGCTCCATGCCCCCGCCCAGGCAGGCACCTTTGACCGCAGCGATCACCGGGATATCGATGGTGTTGATGATCTCAAAGATCCGGTTGAACACGGCCACCATTTCATCCACCTGGTCGGGTTTGTGGTCCCCGACTTCCACGCCGGCGCAGAAACTGGGGCCTTCCCCGGATATCACCAGGCATTTGAGGGTCTCGTCTGCGGCAACGGCTTCCAGCTCCGCGTTCAGATCCTTCATCATGGGGATATTGAGGACATTGTGTTTGGGCCGGTTCAGGGTGATCCGGGCCACCTGGTCGTCTTTCTGGACAATTAAAAACTCAGATCCTGACATGGGTGCCTCCTGTTTATTGTTTTCGGTTCGTTGATACGGCAGTCTGCACTGTCTGTGCTGCTGCAAAACAGTGCTGGTACCTCTGGTGCTGCCGTGCCGGGCCGGGTCAAAAAATCATATCATACCCCGGACCGGCACGGCATGTCCATACCCTGCTCTGAAGATCAGCCCCGGATGATTCTGGGGGTGATCAAATGGTGCTGGGGACAGATGGATTTGGGGTTCTGGTAGGCGGAACCGGCAAAGGCCTTGAGATAGTTTCGCAGTTCCTTCATCTTGACCACCTCGTCCACCATGCCGTGTTTGGCGCAGTAGGCCGGCCTGGAATTGTCATGGTATTCTTTGGCCAGGGTGTTCATTTTATCGATGATCGGCTCCAGGGGACGGCCAGCATCTTTTTCCTTGACCAGACGCCGGGAATAGCTAGCAGCGGCCGCGGTTTCCCCGTGCATCACATAGATCTCGGTGGTGGCCACGCCCAGGGTAAAGGTGTTGTGCCGGTTGGCAGTGGGACCGCCCATGACATAGTGGGCTGCAGCCGTGCCTTTGCGCAGGGTGATCAGGATCATGGGGATGTCTGTCTGCTGGATGGAGTAGATCAGGGACTGGCCCAGACCTAAGAGTTCGGCTTTTTCCGCGATATCCCCCACGTCAATGCCGGAGGTGTCCTGGAACCAGATCAGAGGAATCCGGTCCCTGCCGCACAGGGTGACAAATTCATTCATCTTGATCAGGCCCTGGCGGTACAGCTTGCCGCCGATGCCGGGGTAATCCGCATATTCCGGATAGCCTTCTCCCAGCCAACCCTGGTTGTTGCCGATGATCCCCATGAGGTACCCGTCTATCTTCACCAGGCCGGTGTATATCTCCGGCCCGTATTTCGGCTTGTATTCCATGTGTTCGCTGCCGTCCACAAGGCGGGAGATCACCTGGCGGAAATCATAGATCTGCTTCTGGTTGCAGGGAATCAGGCGGGCCACATCTTCAGCTGAAAATGCCGGTTCCTTGGGTTCTGCCACCCGGAAGAACTTGGGATTGTAAGCAGGCATGTCTTTCATGTAATCCTTGAGCCCGTCCAGCACCCCTTTTTCCTCTTCATACACATACCGGAAAAACCCGGTGTGGTCGTGGTGCACTTCCACAGATCCCGGGGGTTTGGCTTTGTACTGCTTGGCTGCATCGATCAGCTGTTCCGCACCTTCCACATCAAAATGGCCTTTGGGGGACATGCCGCTTAAAATCCCGCCCCCGCCCACGGCAATGTTGCAGTTCTTGTGGGCGAACAGGATGGTGGGGCTGATGCCCTGGTACCCGCCGCCGGCAGGATTGGTGCCGTAGATGCCTGCCAGGACGGGAATGCCCATCTGTTCCAGTTCTGCATGGCGGTAAAAGGTGGTGCCCGAACCCCTGCGGTTGGCATAGAATTTTTCCTGTTCCGTCAGTTTTACCCCGGAACAGTTCACCAGCCAGACCAGAGGGATGTTCAGACGCTTGGAAATATTGGTGGCCCGAAAAATATTTTCCGGCTGTCCAGGCAGCCAGGCACCGGCCATGACCTTGTTGTCAAACCCGATGACAACCGCCCATTTGCCGGAAATTTTTGCCAGCCCGTCAATGACGTTGGTGGTGCCCTCCTCATTGTCTTCCGGGTTGAAAAGGGTGTGCAGGGGGTGCCAGGTGCCGGGATCAATGAGGTATTCCAGGCGCTGCCACACGCTCATGCTGCCCCTTGCATTGAGTTTTTCCTCGGGCATGCCCGCGTTTTTCACCTTTTCCACTTCTGCATCAATGCCTTTTTCCACTTCTGCAATCTGTTCAAGGTTTTTTTCCGAGCTCAGCATCTGTCCCTTGTTGAGTTCCTTGCCGAATGGTTCCATTTTTTCAAAATATTGCCGCATAAAAGACTCCTGAAGAAAAAGTATTATAAGATCTGTCCGGCATCTGCTTTTCAAACTGCGGAATCAACCGGAAAATATACGCTCTTGACTTTAATTTTTCCTTTAAGTATAGGGTTAGACTGTCCTTTTTTAAAAAAGGGGTATTTTCCCAAACAATCTGATCACTGATATTGTGAACAATTTTAACAAAAAAAACAAAGGAGAAATGGATGAGCACTGAAATTTTAGCCCCCATGCCCGGCACCATCATCGATGTCATGGTTTCCCCCGGAGACGCGGTTGTGGAAGGCCAGGAACTGGTGATTTTGGAGGCCATGAAAATGGAAAACCCCATCGTGGCAACGGCTGACGGCACTGTCAAGGAAGTGGCCGTTACCGTGGATGACAAGGTGGCCACCAGCCAGATAATGGTGATCATCGAATAATTTTTCAGGGCAAAGTGCTGTGTTTTTTCCTGTAAGCACTTTGCCCTTTTTTGTTTCTGCCCCCTGTGTTTTTCCATCCTGCTTTTCCGCAAATTCAACATACAAACATTTGAAAATTATAGCTTTTTTATTCCCAAGGCTTGTTCCGCAGTATAAAACAGTGTTTTGTCTTGTATAAGATAGAAAGAAAACATCCCCTTTGTCAAGCTATTTTTTAATCACATTTTTAATCACATTTTTTCTTGACAAACCCACCTGTTTTTTGGTTAGGTAAAACCGTTATATGAAACAACGTTTTAATGGATAAAACAAAACAGCGAGTATGCCCACACCCGTGAGTGAGAAATCAGCATCTGCAAAGACCGCCGGCAGCAGCAAGCGCAATGCCATTGAAAAGGCCATGGAAATCCTGCTCAAATTCCAGGATGTCAAAGCCAGCTGGGGCATTCGGGAACTGTCCACAGAACTGGGGTTTTCCCCGGCCACGGTGCAGCGGATCCTGGCAGTCCTCAAATCCTACGGTTTTGTGCGCCAGGATGAACAGACCCGGCAGTATTTTGTGGGCAATATTTTTTACCGGTTCCTGGAAAACCTGAACCACACCAACAACCTGCCGGGCATCGGCCGGCAGTTCATGGAAGCGGTTGCCATAAAAACCCGTGAAACCGTGTACCTGAACATCATCCAGGGGAACCTGCGCATCTGCATCGACACCATCGAATCCCCGAAAGCCCTCAAGGCGGGCATGCCCATCGGCAACCAGTCCCCTTTATATGCCGGGGCCTCGGCCAAATGTCTGCTGGCATTTTCCAGTGCGGCATTCCAGAAGGAATATTTTGCCGCTGTGGCCCCCAGGCCCCTGACCGATGCCACCATTGTGGATCCCGATGCCCTGGCTGCTGAACTGGCAAAAATTCAGGTCCGGGGGTATGCCGTGAGTCTGGGAGAGCGCACCCCGGGCCTGGGCTCTGTGAGTGCCCCGGTGTTTGACTACAAGGGAAAAATCCTGGCCAGCCTCAGCCTGGCCGTACCGGAAATCAGGACCCGGGACAAAAAGCATTTTTCCCGCTGTATTACTATATTGACGGATGCGGCCCGGGCCTTTTCCCTGGCCATGGGTCAGTCTGTCACCCAATTGCATGCCAACCATCATCAATTAACCGTTTAATTAATTTAATTTTTTAAGGAGAAACCATGGATTTTACACTGCCCAAAGAACTGCAGATGATTCAAAAGGAAATCAGAAAGTTTGCCAAAAAACAGATCGAACCCTATGCAGATGAATGGGATGAAAAACACTACCTTCCCATCAAAGAAGCCATGCGCCCCCTGGGAAGAGATCTGGGATGTTTCGGTACTGTCATCCCCGAAGAGTATGGCGGAGAAGGCATGGAAGATGGTTTTCTGGCCGCCATGATCATCACCGAGGAACTGGCCCGGGTATCTTCCTCTCTGCGGGTACAGGTGAACATGCAGATGCTGGGATGCGCCTACACCATCTACAAGTACGGCAACGAAGAGGTACGCAAAAAATATGTGGAAAAACTGTGCACTGCTGAATACATCGGCGGGTTCGGGATCACAGAACCGGATGCCGGGTCCGATGTCATGGCCATGACCTCCACAGCCGAAGACAAAGGTGACCACTGGCTGATCAACGGTTCCAAGACCTGGATCTCCAACGCCCACGTGGCCGACTGCCTGCTCTATTATGCATATACGGACAAGGCTGCCGGTTCCAAGGGCCTGTCCGCCTTTGTCATCGAGCCCAAAAATTTTGACGGCATCAAAACCTCTTCTTTGGAAAAACTGGGATCCCACTCCTCCCCCACCGGGGAACTGTTCCTGGACAATGTCAAGGTACCCAAGGAAAACCTGCTGGGCAAACCCGGTGACGGTGCCAAGATCGTGTTCTCCTCTTTGAACCAGACCCGGCTGTCTGCTGCGGCCGGCGGTGTGGGCCTGGCCCAGGCCTGCCTGGATACGGCCACCAAATACTGCAACGACAGAAAACAGTTCGGCAAGAAAATCGGTGAGTTCCAGATGAACCAAGACATGATCGCCCAGATGACCGCGGAAATCGAGGCAGCCCGTCTGGTGGTGTACAAGGCGGCTGCTGCCAAAGACAAAGGCCAGCTCAACAACGGCCTGGATGTTGCCATGGCCAAATACCTGGCCGGCGAGGTGGCCACCAAGGCTTCCAATTATGCCATGCGGATCATGGGTGCCTACGGCTACTCCACGGAATACCCGGTGGCCCGGTACTACAGGGATGCCCCCACCTACTCCATGGTGGAAGGCTCCGCCAACATCTGCAAATGGATCATCGCCCTGGATCAGCTGGGATTCAGAAAAGCCAACCGGTAAAGGAGGGCCCCCATGGACCCGAAAGATATTGCCAAAAAGACCGGGGAAACAGCCAAGCTGTACTTTTCCACGGTCAAGGATGAAGACAAGCCCTACAACCTGTGGCGGTTTTTCGACAAGGGCCTGGCCCGTGACATGTCCCTGTACATCACCGGCCAGATGTATGCCAGAGAAAAAATCCCCCACACCACAAGGCAGCTCATCACGGTGGCAGCCCTCACCGTACTGTCCAAACCCGAAGAGCTTGCCCTGCACATCCATGCAGCCCTGAACGTGGGCTGCACAAAAGAGGAGATCGCCGAAGTGATCTTCCAGACCAGTATCTACGGAGGCGTACCCGCAGCCAACACGGCGCTTGCCACCCTGAAAAAGGTGCTGGAAGAACGCGGAGAGCTGGAATAACACCATCACCGCCGCCTGTGCAGACCGGGGTGAAACACCCCCAAAGCCAGGTGGCGGTGATTCACACCAGATAAAAAGCACCCCCGGCACTGGTTATCCGGTGCCGGGGGACGTTTCTATCCACCTTTTCTGCTGGTGGCCCCGATGTAGATAGCACACAGGGCCAGGGCCACCCCGGCCCAGGCCATGGGGGAAGTTTCCCGGTTGAAGAACAGCACATCCCACACAAAGGAAAGAGACGGCTGGAGCAGAAGGATCAGGCCGGCAATGGCAGCCGGTATCCTGGGCAGGGAATGGCCGATGAGAAACCATCCCAGGGTCTGGCTCATGAGCCCCAGCCCGGCCAGGGCTGCCAGGGACTGTGTGTCCGGAATGACAAATGATTCACCGGTGCGCACCATTTCCAGACCGAGAAACACTGCCGTGGCAAAGGACACCACCATGAGGTTATACACGGCAGGCGGAGAAGCCGGATGGGACTGCATTTTTCTGAACACCATTAAAAAGCCGGTGTAAAACACGGCAGTGGCAAGACCATAATAAATGCCCACCTGGAAATCCGGCGGCAGCTGGCTCCAGGGGGTGCCCACAATCATAAAAAGGCCTGCCATTGCCGGCGGTACGGAAAGCACCAGCCGGAAGGTGGGTTTTTCTCCATAAATCACAAACGCCACCATGGGCACCATGAACACCTCAAAATTTCCCAGAATGGTGGCCAGGCCCGGCCCCACATACTGGATGCTGCGGTGCCAGGCATACAGATCCAGGGCAAAAAAGATACCGGTTACCAGGGCCAGACCCAGAAACCGCCATCCATACCATCTGAGTTCCCTGCGGATCAGCAGGATAACCAGCAGAAAGCATCCACCGAAAAACACCCGGTAAAATCCGGAAACCGTGGGATTTACATGGGCCAGTTTAACAAACACTGCGGAAAAACTGATCATCATGGCGCCAAGTGTGGTTCTCAACAATGCCTGTTGTGCGTCTGCAGAATAATTAAATGGCATGCTCTGTGATTTGTCCTTTTATTGAAAGGGTTTTATTGTACTACACGGCAGTTATCTGCCAGCAGGCTTTGCCAGAAAGGTGTGCCAGATACCGTCCGGACTTCTGTGGTCAAGGATGCGCATCTGCCTGTTTTCCAGTACTTTTTTCACCTTCCGGGCCTGGGAGGGCAAAAGTCCGGACAGGATAAGGTATTTTTTGTCCTTCAGGGCTGGATGGGCAATCAGGTGCTGCATGATATCATAGTGGATATTGGCCACCACCAGGTCACAGGGCAGGTCCATCAGGGTTTCTCCTCTGGCCTGGAATGCCAGGACCCGGTCTTCACAACGGTTGCGCACAATGTTTTTATGTGCGGTCTGTACAGCCAGAAGGTTGAAATCACAGGCCAGCACCCGGCTGCATCCCATGGCAGCGGCCCCAAGGGCCAGCAGACCTGTGCCCGTGCCGATATCCACCACGGTCTGTATTTTTTCCGCCACACACACCGCATGCACCAGTTCCAGGCAGTCATGGGTGGTCTGGTGCCGGCCCGTGCCGAACACCACCCCGGGATCAAGAATTATATGGTGCCTGTCCGGATCACCTGAACCCTGTTCCCAGGGGGGATGCACATAAAATCCTGCCACACCGTAGGGCACAATGCTCTCCCCGTGCCACTGGTCAAACGTCATCTCATACACATCCACAAGCCTGGCACCTGGATGGCGGACCGCCATCTGTTTTGCAAAAACCGGCACAGGCTCACAAAAAAACACAAAAGAGGTATCTGACTCCTGCCAGTTTCCCAGAAACCGCGGGTCAGCGGTCACAGCAGTGTCCGGTTCAATTATGCCCTCAAAATAGTAGATGACCAGGTTCTGGTAGGGATTTTTCATGTGCCTGCCAGTCTTTGTGGTAAAATAAAATTTGACAATGCCAAAAATTTGCAAAATAATCTTTACCAATGGAAATTTCAAGAAAAGTTTATAAAACACCCATGCCCTGCCGGGCACAACAAATCGTGAAAGCTGTTAGCTGTTAGCTTTTAGCTGTTAGCTTTTAGCTGTTAGCTTTTAGCTGAGTACTGATGGCTTTCTAATAATAAAAGGAGGATGAAGAACCGGCACAAGGTCCCGCCGGATGTGGATCTCATTGTCGGCATACCCCGAAGCGGTATACTTGCAAGTAATTTGACAGGCCTGGCGTTGAATGTACCTGTCACCGACC
>JAWOEP010000312.1:0-10830 GCA_046482705.1 Desulfotignum sp. | reverse complement strand
CTTTATCTGGGTCTACCGCAATCCCGAGGAAGATCATATGGGCTGGGGCGGGCAGGGGCATTGTTTTTTTCCGGACTGTCCCATGTTCTGGTGCAGACCAGGGAAGACCGGGACCGGTTCGAAGCTTTGGGGCTTTCCAGAGAACGCCTGACACTGGCCGGCAACATCAAATTCGATCAGCCCCTTTTGGTTCTGGACCAGACGCAGAAAGCAGCGCTTAAGGCATGGTTTGGTATCCAGGAAACCGACAGGCTCTGGATAGCCGGCTCCACACATCCGGGAGAAGAAAGTATGCTTCTGGCGGTTTTCCAGCAGGTGCAGCAGACAGTTCCCGGCCTGAAACTGGTTGTGGCACCCAGGGATCCGTCCAGATGCGCACAGGTGGCAGATGCCATGGCCCGCCAGGGATGCCGGCCCGGGCTGCTTTCCATGACCCGCCATCAGCCGGATGATACCCCGGTAATGCTCCTGGATTGCTTCGGGGTGCTGTCATCTGCCTATGCAGTGTGTGATGCGGCATTCATCGGCGGTTCCCTGGTTGCTTTTGGCGGACACAATCCGCTGGAGCCGGCCATGTTTAAAAAACCGGTGGTCTTTGGTCCCCACATGGATGATTTTTCAGGCATTGTGGAACTGCTTCTGGCCAGGAAAGCTGCCTGTCAGGTGGCGGACAGGGACGGTCTTGTCCTGGCCCTTAAGAGGCTGCTCACCCGGCCCGGCCTGGCTGCAGATATGGGGAGCCGGGCATTTCAGGTATGTGAGAAAAATGCGGGGGCAGTGGACCGCACCCTGGACAGGTTGGCCCTTTCGGGACTGGGAGATGGCAATGTTTAAGACGCTGGAAGAAAAAATAATCCAGGTTTCCGGGCAGAACTATCACCCAAAAGCATTGTCATTTGAAGGCCTGCTGGTGGCAGCTTCATATCTCTATGGCGCAGGGGCATCTTTCAGAAACCGTTTATACCGTTCCGGATGGCTTGGTCAAAAACGCCTGCCCTGTCCGGTGATATCAGTGGGCAATATCACAGCCGGTGGAACCGGGAAAACCCCCATGGCCGTATATCTGGCAGACCTGCTCATAAGGCTTGGCAGAAAACCGGTGGTTATCAGCCGCGGATACAAAGGCAGTCTGAAAACAGGTACCGCTGTTGTGGGCAATGGATGCGACCTGTTCCTGGATGCGGATCAGGCCGGAGATGAACCCCATATGATGGCCCGGATGAAACAGTTTGGCGTGGTGGTGGGAAAAAACCGGTACCAGGCAGGCCTGCTTGCCCTGGACCGTCTGTCCCCGGATATCATGGTGCTGGATGATGGGTTCCAGCATATCCGTTTAGAAAGGGATATCGACCTTTTGCTCATGGACCATGACCAGCCTTTTGGCAACGGCCGGATGCTACCGGCAGGACGGCTTCGGGAACCTGCTGCCCGTGCCCTTGCCCGTGCCCATGCCGTAATTCTCACCCGGTGCCCGGATACCGGTTCCCGAAAACCCCACCCTGTCTCCTGTCTGGCACCGCATCTTCCTGTGTTTTATACCCGTCACCACCCATATCTGTCTGCCTGGATATCCGGCCAAAATACCCGGCCTCCCACTGGGGTGAACAGCTTGAAAGGCCTTGGTGTCGTGTTGTTTTCCGGTATCAGTGACAACCATTCTTTTTATCGGACAATCCAGAACCTGGGAGCCGGAATTCTGGACCACCTTGAATTTGCGGATCATTACCGGTATAAGGGGGCAGATATCCGCAAGATTCAGGATCGGGCGGTATCTCTGGGAGCAGATATACTGGTTACCACCCAGAAGGACCAGGCAAAACTGGATTCCCGGGAGAAATGGGTGAAAGACCTGGCAGTGGTGGGTGTGAAGCTGGTTTTTTCAAAGGAAAAAAGATTTCAATCCTTTATAGCAAACCGGCTGCATATATGACACCGCCCAGGTGTGAACATACATGGGCAGTGCCCTATATAGTATGGAAATTTGCATTTAGTTGTTAGGTTTTTAACTAACCGCTAACCGCTAACAGCTAATGGCTAAATTTTAAAAGCCCGCGCGATAGCGCGCCAAATTTATGGTGAATATGTAAAAAATGACGGCCAAAGATAAAATTGCGTACCAATTAATCAAGCAGGTATTATTTTTATTCGGTATGCTGCCAAGAGGTGTGCTGCATTTTTTTTCAGATATGCTGGGGCTGTTCTGGTACAAAATTGACAAGCGTCACCGAACCGTTGCCCTTGAAAACATTCAAACCGCGTATCCGGGGAAATTCAGCCCTTTTGAGGCAGAGATGCTGGTAAAAACCATTTTTAAAAATATTGCCGGCATTCCGCTTGAAGCGATCTGGTCCTATGGAAAATCATGGGAAGCCTTGGCCCCGTATTTTTCAGTCAAAGGCCGAAAACATTTTGAAAATGCAAAAAAAAAAGCCAGAGGCGTTATTTTGCTCACCTGTCATCTGGGAAATTTTGAACTGCTTCCGGCTGCCCAGCAGGCAGCCGGGATAAAAAATCTTCATGCGATATACCGGAAATTTGACTTTTTGCCCCTGGAACGGCTCATGCTTGAGATACGGCAGCGGTTTGGGACTGTGATGATCCCCACAGGCGGGGCAGCCAGAAAAATTGACACAATTTTGCATCACGGGGGTGTTGTGGCCACCTTGTTTGACCAGAATGCCGGGTGGTATAATGGTGTGGTCACAGATTTTTTCGGCAGACCGGCCTGTTCCAAAAACAGCCTGGCCAAACTTGTTTTAAAATCCAATGCATCAGTGGTACCGATATTCATGGTGAAAAAAAATGGCCGGTATGTGGTTGAATTTCTACCGGAAATTTTTTTGCAGAGAACCGGTTGCCCCATCAAGGACATTGAGATCAATACCCAGAATTATGTGACAGCTGTTGAATCCATGGTCAGAAAATGTCCGGAACAATATTTCTGGGTACACAACCGGTGGAAAACCAAGCCTTTTTCCCTTATTTGATGGTTATATAAAAAAAAATTAAGGATACTATTTTTGCAAAAGCTGTCCCCATTGTGCATCACCGCTTTTTATGATACCCGTCCGGGGCACGTAAAACAGACCCGTGGCCTGATTCAGGCTTTAGGGGAATTCACCCCGGTTCAGGCAGCGGAGGTGTTTTTGCCGGATTACAATCTGTCCAAAATTTTTCATGACTGGCTGGGGTTCATGGGGGTTGTTCCTGCCGGGAAAAAAAATCCGGATCAGTCAAAACCGGATCTGATTCTGGGTACGGGCACCCACACCCATATCCCCATGCTTTTGCACCGCCGCAGATACGGGGGAAAGGTTGTCACCTGCATGACCCCGGAGTGGCCTCTGGCAAAACATATGGATCTGTGTTTTATCCCGGAACATGATGCCCCGAAAGTCGCAGACAATATCATTACCACCCTGGGACCGCCCAATACAGCGGTTAACCGCAATACCCATGATCCTTTGCAGGGGCTGGTTGTCATTGGGGGCATAGACAGCAAAACCCATCACTGGGACAATAAAAAAATGGCGGATCAGGTCCGCCGGGTGATTGATATCCAGCCCCATATTTCCTGGACCCTGTCCACCTCTCCCCGGACCCCCAAAGAAATGGTTGCCATGCTGGCTGATATTGCAAAAGACTGTTCCGGCACCCGGTTTGTTCCCTTTGAACAAACCGGTTCCGGCTGGATTGAAAACCAGTATGCCAAATCCAATGCTGTATGGGTGAGTGCAGATTCTGTTTCCATGGTGTATGAAGCGCTTTCCGCCGGCTGCCGGGTGGGCATCCTGCCGGTGGACTGGAAAAAAAAGGGGGCTCGGCTGGGCCGGGCAATCGATCTTCTGGAGAAAGAAAACAAAGTTGTATCTTTTGCATCATTTATAAAAAATACGGCATATCCGGACCATTCCCTTTTGAATGAGGCCCGGCGGTGTGCCCGGACAATACTGGAGAGATGGTGGCCGGAACGCTTACAATAGTGCAGATGCTGCCGGAATTGATCACCGGCGGAGTGGAAAGAGGCACGCTTGAAACCGGGGCGTTTTTTGCCGAAAAGGGCCACCGGTCCATTGTGGTCTCCAATGGAGGCCCCATGGTGAAGGCGCTTGAAAAAAATGGCACCAAACATATTACCCTGCCTGTGGGAGAGAAAAATCCCAGGGCATTGTTTTGTATTCCCCGGTTAAGGCAATTGTTTATAAAAGAAAAAGTGGATATACTGCACCTGCGCTCCAGGATGCCGGCCTGGGTGGGGCTTTTGGCAGCCAGATCCATCCCTGCAGCAACCCGGCCCCGGATTGTAACCACTTTTCACGGATTTTATTCAGTTAACCGCTATTCCGCCGTCATGACCAAAGGAGAAAGGATTATTGCGGTTTCCAAACTGATCCAGGACCATATTTGTCAGCAATATGGTGTTTGTGGCAATCATGTGAAGGTTATCCATCGGGGTTTTGATGCATCATGTTTTGATCCGCTGCTGGTGGACAAAAAAAAGGTGTCCGATCTCAGGACAAAATGGGGAATAGATGGACAAAAAGGTCCTGTTCTGATGCTGCCCGGAAGATTTACAGAACTCAAAGGGCACAGGCTTTTTTTATCAGCCCTTGAGAAGATAAAGCATCTTTCATGGACAGCTGTTTTTGTGGGCGATATGAACGAAAAAACCGAATATGCGGCCCGGCTGCAAAAAGAAGCAGTGGAAAAAGGCCTGAAAGACCGGGTTGTTTTTGCAGGGCATTGCAACGATATGGCAGCAGCTTTTATGCTTTCCGATGTCACCATAAGTGCTTCCATCCATCCTGAGTCATTCGGCAGGATAGGGGTTGAGTCCCAGGCCATGGGAGTTCCTGTGGTGGCAACCGCCCATGGCGGCAGTCTGGAAACCATTGTCCCGGAAAAAACCGGCTGGTTATTTTCTCCTGCTGATATAGACGGGTTTGCAAACGTTCTGGCAGAATCTGTAAGTGATGAAAAAAAAAGAAAAGAAATGGGATCCAGGGCAAGGGAATGGGTGGCAGAGCATTTCACCACGGATCTTATGTGCACAAAAACCCTCAGGCTTTATGAAGAATTGCTGGCAGCACCGCCGCGCCTGTGAGGAAACATGATAAAAATATCCGACATTTTTGTGAAGGCTTGTTAAACTAAGGCTGGCAGTCCAGAAATAAAATGGCTGTCACATAATATGGCAGAGAAAATGGTATGCATAGATTAAAAAATGAAACATCCATGAAATGGGGCCGATATCTGGATAACACCATCTTGTTTCTCGGTGCTGCTGTTCCCGTGGGAATTGTGATCGGAAATGCAGGATTTGAAGCCATGATTTCTCTGGCAGGTCTGGCCTGGATTGCGAGAGCCGTTATTTTGCGGGAAAATCCGTTTTCCCGCATTATCACCAACCCCGCGGTTCTGGCATGGGCGGCCTGGCTTTGCTGCATTGTTTTAAGCCTTGCCCTAAACGGTGCCGGGAGCAAAGGGGCATTGCATGACATCGTTTTTATCCGGTTTTTCCTTTTTGCCTGTGCGTTACTGGATCTGTCCACCCGAAGACAGATCAGCCGGTATTTTATATGGGGCCTTGCAGCAGGGGTTTTGTTTGCCGGGGTGAATACCCTCCTGGCATATGGTGCAGGCAGTGATCTGTTCGGCCGTTCCATTGACCGGTATACCAGCAAACTCAAAGAACCTGCCAGATTTGCAGGATTGTGCGCCATGGCAGCGCCGTTTTTTCTGACCTGGGCACTGACAGCCAGAGCGGAAAAATCAAAGTACTGGGGTTTCTTTTTAATAATCGGGGTGACCGCTTTGGTAATTCTGGTTCAGACCACCATTAGAACTGCCATTATTGCTTCTTTTTCCGGGATATTTTTCGGAATTTTGTTCTTCCGGTATAAAAAAATGGGGTGGATCGAAAAGATTTTTTGGCCTGTTTTGCTTGTTTCCGGGATCTGGATCACCGTGCATTGGGTGGAAGGGGATAGTTTGCGGACATTTTATGACCGAATTGCCATATGGAAGATATCTGTTGCCATGTGGCAGGAGAATTTTTTGCTGGGAGTCGGGGTGTCTTCTTATAAAGATACCTATGCGGCTTTTGCCCTGTCAGGAACAATATCCCCCTATGTGGCACCCACAGGGGAGGTCTTTGATATCACCAAGGCCTACCACGCCCATAATCTTTTTTTGATGCTGCTGTCATCAACCGGTATTCTGGGTCTGGTCTCTTTTTTCTGGTTGTTTGCCTGCTGTATATGGGGGACGGTAAAAAGTGCCATGCAGTGGAAATCCGGTCTGGCAACCTGGCCGGTGGTTTTCCTGGTAAACGGGCTGGCCGGCTCAAATATTTATAATTCATGGTATCAGGCACTGTTTGCGTTTTTTGCCGTGCTGGCCTTGACCACCAGACCGGTACAGCCTGTATCAAAAACATGACCAGTGTTCATGTTTATACACAATTTCCAGCGGGGTAAATATGCTTGTGCTTGATGACAGTCTGCTGATCAATCAGGGAAAAACCCGTGCCTGTTATCTGCATCCTGCACACAGGGATCTGGTGGTCAAGGTTCCTGTCGGGGAAAAAAAAGAAAACAACCAGTCCAATATAACCGAACTGCGCGGATATCAGGCATTGATACGTGAACAGGTTGATCTGTTCTGTATCAGCCATTGTTATGGGTTTGTCACAACCAGCCTTGGTAAAGGACTTGTATGCGATTGTATTCGCGATGATGACGGCATGATTTCCAAAACCATCTGGGATATTGTTATTTATCAGGATGATTGTGATGTTGATCAAATAAAAAAAGTTGCCCATGATTTTGGCTGGTTCCTGACCCGGAGAGATACCCGTCTTTTTGACCTGAACCTGAAGAATATTGTTTTAAAATTGCGGCATGACGGTGGTTATGAACCTTTTGCAGTTGATTTGAAAGGCCGTTTTGACAACAAGGAAACCATTCCTGTATCAAGTTATTTCAAATGTTTTGCCAGAAAAAAAATGGTTCGGAGAACCAGGCAGCTTGTGGAGCGGATTTTATTTTTCCGGGAAAACAGAACGCAATGGCAGTAAACCTTTCACAGCAGCAAGCAGATAACGTGATGCACTGGATGTAAACGTTGCAGGTTGCTTCAGAACCATCCGGTTTTATGGACATTCAATCCCGGGACTGAAGATCCTGCCCCCATCCCTGCTGTCTGCTGCGTTTCACCTGGTGCAGCCGGTAAATGCGGATGATGTCCCGGCCCATGGCATCAATGGTATGAAACCGTCTGACCTGTTCTCTGGCTGCATGGACCCGTTCCAGTGTGGCGGCTTCCCTGTTCAGGGTATCAAGCACAAGATCTGACAAAGCATTGGCATTGCCGGCATCACACAGAAGCCCTGTTATGCCGTGCTGTATGATATCGGGCAGCCCTGCGGTCCGGATGCCGATCACCGGGCAGGAGCAGTACATGGCTTCCAGGAGTGCCCGGAAAACCCCTTCATCCGCGACGCCCCTGGTATCTTCCAGGGCCAGAAGCTTGCAGTCCAGGGCCCTGTAAAAGGGCCAGAAATCTTTTTTAAATTTAATAAAATGGGTGCGGTCACTGATGCCGAGTTCCCGGGCCAGGTCCATAAGTTCGGTTTTGTCATATTCTGAACTGCTGCCTGCCAGCACCAGGTGATGGCAGATTCTGAACTGCATCTGTCTGAATGCCTGCAGCACGGTGATCCCACTGTTCTCCCCGGATATGGGGTTCACAGATCCGATGAACCGTGTGCCAGGATCACATACAAGCTGTGCAGCCAGGTCTGTCCGGGCTGCCTCTTTAGGTGCCAGAGTATCCGGTGCCAGGATGCCGCTGGGAATGGAAAACACCTGTGTGTTTTTGAGATGAAACAGGGCCTGGAGATACCGGGCTGCATAATCAGTTGTGGTGAAAATATAATGGCTCAGTTTTTTGTACATCCTGCGGTTATACCAGGAGTTGCGGACCCGGGCACTGTCATGACAGGACAGTATCCTGCAGGGTACATCCGCTTTTTGGGCTGCAGGCAGGGCAACTTTGGCATCTGTATGGCCGTGGGCATTGAGAATATGGGGCTGTTCATTTTGAAAAATACGTTTCAATTCCCGGTAGGTGTTGAGCAGGCTCCTGGGTGTAAAAGACATGGCATAGACCCGGAAACCGTACTTTTTTGCCTTCTGAAACAAAGGGGAGTCTTCCGGGGCTGCGATCACCACCTGGTGTCCGTTTTTGTCCATCCACACTGATTCATTGAAAATGCGTTTTTCCAGATCGCCCCAGCCGGTACCACAGGTGGTGTGCACGATTTTGTAATGGGATTTCATGGGATGTTGCTTTGCAGCAGTTTTTTCTCCATTCGCCTGATGTCTTCGGGCAGATCGATTTCAGGTGAGTCAAACGCTGTGACCACAACCTTTAAAGGATATCCGAACTCCAGTGCCCGCAGTTGTTCCAGTTTTTCCACATCTTCACACCGGCCTGTGGGCAGAGATACAAAAATATCCAGAAATGACTTTTTATAGGCATAAAATCCCAGGTGTTTATAAAAATCAGCCAAAGTATCCTTTTCCCGGGGGAACGGGATCTGGGCACGGGAAAAATACAAAGCAGATCCATGGACATCAAAGGTGACCTTGACATCTTTGGGATCGGTTATTTCTCTTGGGTCCTGTATTTTATAAGCCAGGGTGGTCATCACCGTATCCGTGTCTTTCCCGAACGGGGCAATCAAGTCATTCAGAGATCCGGGATGAAATATTGGCTGGTCACCCTGGATATTGATGATGATGTCATCCGGGTCCAGGTTGAGCAGAGTGGCGGTTTCAGCCACCCGGTCGGTTCCGGAACGGCAGGTATCCGAGGTCATGATGGCGTTGCCGCCGAATGCCTGCACTGCCTTGACAATGCGCTGGTCATCCGTGGCCACCCAGGTCTGGGTGACAGTTGTTGATTTTTGGGCCTGCTCATACACCCGCTGGATCAGGGATTTGCCGGCAATTTCCATAAGGGGTTTTCCTGCCAGGCGGCTGGAGCCGAACCGGGAGGGTATGATGGCAATGGTCATGAAGGTGCCTTACATTTTCTGGAACAAAGACCGGGCTTTGTCCCTTGTCATGATGGTTTTCCAGTCTTTGCCCAGGCAGTTTTCCCACAAAGGTGCCAATCCCAGGGCCACATTGATCATGATATCCATCTGGGCATCATCCAGGTCTTTGGTAACCTGTCTGGGGATATCCACCCCGGTTTTTTCCATCATGAACCGAAATTCTTTCACACCGTCGGGATAATATTCTTCCAGCGCATCAAAGGCGATGCAGCAGCCCACCCCGTGGTGGATGCCCAGAAGATAGGAAAGGCCGTAAGACAGGGCATGACAGGCCCCCACCTGGGAATAGGCAATGCTCATACCACCGAAAAACGAAGCCATCATCAATTTGTCTGCTGCATCCGGGTGGTCATCTAAAAACACCTGCCGGCACAGTTCCAGGGACTTTTCCCCATAGGCTTTGGAAAACTCGTTCAGATAGGTGCCTGCCAGAGATTCCACACAATGGATATAACAGTCCATGCCGGTGTAAAAATACTGTTCCTTCGGCACCCCGGCGGTGAGTTCCGGATCCAGGACCACCTGGTCAAATACCGTATAGTCGGAGTTGATGCCCAGTTTTTTTTCAGGCCCGGTGAGCACGGTGGTGCGCGATACCTCTGCCCCGGTACCGGACAGGGTGGGCACGGCTGCATGGTAAACAGCCGGATGCTGAATCAGATCCCATCCCTGGTATTGGGTGGCGGAGCCCGGATTGGTGAGCATCAGGGAAACGGCCTTGGCCAGGTCCATGGTGGAACCGCCGCCGATGCCCACCACAGCACAGGGCAGGTGAGGCCGGGCGGCTTTTACTTCCCGGGTGAGCTGGTCCACATACCCGGTTTTGGGTTCATCATCCACATTGACACACAACAGAAGATCATTGTCCTGCAGGGGAATACGCGATGCCAGCGGCGCACCGGAAAACACATCATCCAGGACAAATACCACCCAGTCTTCCGCATTGCTGCGCCTGGAAGAGAGGATATCATCCAGCTGGGCAAAACAGCCCCTGCCGAAGATGACCCGGGGCACCAGTTTGAAGTTTCTAAACATGATTTTCCTTAAAATTTATACTGTTAGAGATTTTTTAATGGCAGCAATACGCTGTTCCAGGTCCTGGTCCGACCAGGACAGCATGATCTGCATGGACAGGGTGCGCTGCATTACGGCATCGGATTCCGGCAGTTCCAGATGCTGATAATCCGGCAGGTTGCTGCACAGCTCCACAGCCATGGGCGCGGCAGCAGCCATTTTTTTCAGGTGGTGCCACTGGCGGTAATAATGCCAGTTGTTGGCATACCAGTAGGGGCAGGGGACATTGTTTTCTGCAAGCATTTTACCTGCCTGTCTGGCTTTTTTTTCAGTGGGCAGCATAAAACTTAAAAAGGTTGCAGAATCTCCAAAGGGATCCGGCAGGTACCGAAAGGAAATACCGGGCAGGTCTGTCATAGCATCCTTGAGAATCTGTTTGTTTCTGCGCTGGGTGGCAAGGATGTAATCCAGTTTTCTGAGCTGGGCCAGGCCCACGGCTGCATTGAGTTCCGAGATCCGGTAATTGCATCCCAGAATGGGGTGGTCATCCGCGCCCCGGTCCGGCCCGCCCAGATGGTCATGGCCGTGATCAGCATACTGGTGGCATTTTTCATACACCCGGGGGTCATCAGTGATCACGGAACCGCCTTCACCACAGGTCACGGTCTTTACCGCATCAAAGGAAAAACAGC
>JAWOEP010000228.1:0-2584 GCA_046482705.1 Desulfotignum sp. | reverse complement strand
TTGTGCAGATCCAGATACTTTTGCACCATGCGCCTGCCGCACAAAAGGTTCAGAAAAAAATTCGGTGCGGCCCTGGCCCCGAATTGTCCATCCGCATGGGTGCCGGCCACATGGGTATGCACTGCCCGGCCGAACACCGGTGTACAGGGAGATATCAGGCCCTGCCCGGTCTGGTCTTTGACAATGCGGTCCACAAAGGTGTAATAGGCATGGACCAGGTCCATATCTTCATGTCTGAATCCGGAAGCGATACCCTGGTCAGCCAGTACCCGGACCACGGTATACAGGTCACCGATACCGTTGCGTTCACCGATTCCCAGAACTGATGCCTCCAGCACCCCGGCACCGGCAGCAATCCCCATGACCGAGTTGGCCGTGGCCATGCCCATATCATTGTGGCAGTGGATGGAAACAGCGGTGTCCCCTGCCAGGCTTACCGCATGCCTGATGCGTTCTACCACCTGATTGGGGGCCATGACCCCCGAGGTGTCCGGCAGGGACAAAATATCGATCCTCTCATTCCGGCATAGAAATCTGATACAGGTTTCCATCAGGCTTGTGGCGGTTTTCCCCATATCCAGCATGGCCAGGCTGATGACGGCACAGGGCTGTTTTGTGCGGACAAAAGCAATGACGGATAAGAGATCGGCAAATGTGGCTTCCAGTTCCCGGGAGGTGATGTGGTTGGTAAGGTGCAGGTGAAAATGGATATCCCGGATACTGGTATCCACCAGGATCCGGGCATCCGGCATCCAGGCCCGGCCCAGGGCCGCCACCCGTATCTGGAATGCATTTTTTCGGGCATGGTCTGCCAGATGACGGACCATGGCCGCTTCTTCGGGGTGGGCCGGAGGGTACCCCGCCTGACAGATATCCACGCCCAGCTTTTCCTGGAATTCAAGGATCTTCATGCGCTGGTCCAGAGAAAACACAAGACCCTGAAACTGCATGCCTTCTCTGATCGTCTGGTCAATGACGGTGATTTTTTTCAAAACCGTTCCTTTGGGGGATTGAAATACCCGTGTATCAGCCGTGGAAATTCTTTTTTCAATGCCTGGATCAAGGATGCCATACCCATGGGGGCGCCTCCGGGGGACACGGTTTCCATGGCCGATATATACTGCCGGGGATCATAATTGAGATTGCGCCACTGGATCATGTTGATATCATGGGTGCGGATAAAGTCAAACAGCGCATCCACCTCTTTTCCGGCATCGGTGAATCCCGGACAGTTCAGGTAGTTGACCGCCACAAATTTTTGGTGTTCCCGGGCAGTATCAATACTTTGCAGCACATCCTCCCAGGCATAGGACCGGGGCCTGAAATAGGCGGTATAGGTTTTTTTGCGCACCGAATTCATGGACACCCGCATGCTGTCCAGTCCTGCTGCGCACAGGTCTTTCACATGACCCGGCAGGCTGGCATTGGTGTTCAGGTTGATGGTGCCCTGGTCCGTGGCCTCCCGGATCATCCGGACAGCCGGTAAAATAACCTCCTGTGCTGTCAATGGTTCCCCCTCGCACCCCTGACCGAAACTCACCACGGCCCGGGGCACATGGCGGATATGCTCCAGACCCACCTGGAAAATTTCTTCGGCCGTGGGGGTGAAGCTGATGCGGTCCTGGCAGGCATGCAGCCCGGTATCCGGCTGCAGGGATATGCAGCCCAGACAGCGGGCATTGCACGCCCGGGATGTGGGCAGGGGCGCTTCATACCGTTTCAGGAAAAAATTTTTTCCTGCAGGGCACCCGTATTCCAGGGCGCAGGTTTCCAGATGGCGCATCAGGCGGTTGTCCGGATATTTTATGCCCATCCGGCCCACGCCCTGTATCACCCTGTCCCGGGGCATCTGCCGCAGATCCTGCCGGGGTTCGGTATCCACCTGGAGTGCGGCAGACCGGAACCTGTTTTTGCCGAACCCCACCGCACCATAGGAAAAAAGGGGAAGCGGGGCGGCATTTTTTTCACAGGCATAGGCACAAAAATGCCGGTTCACATATCCGGGAGAGTTGAAGACCGCCACCGGATAAATTTTTTCATCCAGGGCAAAAGGATTCTGCACCAGGGTTTCATACTTTTTTGAAACCACGTTGTAAACCACCGGGGACCGGCCCGGCAGCATCATCAGTTCGCTGCCATGGGGCATGGCAATGGTATCGGTTCTGGTCAGCACCACAGGGCTGTCACCGGAATACCCCACTGCGCCATAGTCTTCCAGTTCAAATATTTCTCCGTTTTCAGCGGCCGCAACCGCAGTGAGTATCTGTTTGTTGATATAGGCGATAGCAGCCCCCGCAGGTTTATGGGTTGTGGTTTTGTATCATCCGGGCCAGGCAGAACAAACCTTAAGTATATTGCCGGGTTTGTGTCAAGTATTTCCTGGCCCTTTTTTGTTTAATGTGCAAAGAAACCAGCTGGGTGGATAAAATATAAAAATTGACGGCTGCAACGTCAAAAGGATGACAAAATCAGCATCTGCATTATGTGGTTCTGCCGGAAACAGCTGATCCCCAGACGTTTTATTTTCTGGTCTGCTGGATCAAAAATCTTTGTCACCCCGGGAAAACGCAGCCCCAGCGCCGGA
>JAWOEP010000311.1:0-2738 GCA_046482705.1 Desulfotignum sp. | reverse complement strand
GGCCACCAGCACAGCCACCTCAAATTCTTTGGTATCTATACCCAGAACAGCCTCCACCCGGTCTTTTTCAAATCCTTCCATGGGGCAGGAATCAATCCCCAGAGACGCTGCCGTGGTCATGATATTGGCCAGGGCAATGTAGCACTGTTTGCAGCACCAGGCATACAGGTTCATCCGGGGAAACACCTCGGTTTCCATATGCCACTTATATTTTTCAATATAGGCTTTGGTTGCATCTTGCGGCAGTCCCCGCCCGGCAAAACTTTTATCCACATAAGGGTTACCGGGGGTGACCAGCTCCGGTCTGGCAAGGATCACGACCACATGGCTGCTGTCGGTTACCTGGGCCTGGTTCCAGCAGGCCGGCCGCAGTTTTTTCCGGATATCCACAGACTGGAGCACTAAAAATTTCCAGGCCTCCATACCGAATGAATAGGGAGACAGCCTTGCTGCTTCAAGGATGGTCTCCAGGTCGTTGGATACAATTTTTTTGTCCGGATCAAATTTTTTACAGGCATGCCGGAAATGCAGGGCATCGATAATGGCATTCATGACAGGATTTCCTTTTGGATCAGATTAATATGCACTATCCCGGGCACATATAATATCCATTATAAAAAATTTGCCGCGTGAATAAAAGTATTTATTTGATTCTGTGCGTTTGTGATGTCCCGGGTAATAAGCCGGCAGGTGTGGATTTTGGTTTTCTATACAGATATGTCAGCGGTAATGCGGATAATTTCTCCCGGCCGGTCAGGGCCGGCCACGGACAATACAGCCGAAGAACCGTTCAGGCATCTGCCCGCTTCAGCCAGGGCATGTTCAGGACGGTTGTTCTCTTCACTTAAATGTGCCAGGATCACATGTTTGAGATTCTGGTGGGCCAGCTGGGACAAAAGCATTCCTGCCTCTGCATTGGACAGGTGTCCGGTGCGGGATTTGATGCGCTGTTTCAGGTGCCAGGGGTAGGACCCGTTGATGAGCATATCCGGGTCATGGTTGGATTCAAGGTAGAGCACACTGCAGTCGCGCAGATGGTCCTTCACAAGGTTGGTGGCAATGCCCAGATCCGTGGTGATGCCTATCTTGCAGCCCTGCCAGATCAAAGTAAGACCGGCCGGGTCTGAAGCATCATGGGAAGTTGAAAAAGGATGCACCATCAATGCTGATGGATCAGGCACCTTATCATCTATGGCACTGTTGTTATTTTTGATCGAAAAACTTTGCCCGCAACCAAAATACTGTACATCGGAAATTCTGCCCACAACCCCTGCACAGGCCTGGTAAGTCGCCTTTGTCATGTACACCGGGATATTGAAGCGGCGGCTCAATACCCCGGCGCCTTGAATATGGTCCCTGTGTTCATGGGTGATGACAATGGCGGAAAGGCGCTCCGGAGTTTCCCCCACAGCCGCCATCCGCCGCTGAATTTCCACCCCCGATAATCCGGCATCCACAAGAATGGCTGTTTCCGGAGTGGAAACAAGCACTGCATTCCCCCTGCTGCCGGAAGCAAGGGGACAGATACAAAAAGAATTATTCTTTTTCATCCGCTTTTGCAGCTTTGTAGCTCAGCTTGATTTTTCCGTCCCGGGTAATATCCAGGACTTTTACGGAAATCACATCACCTTCTTTGACCACATCGGTCACTTTTTTCACCCGGTAGTCAGCCAGTTCGGAAATATGCACCAGGCCGTCGGTACCGGATTTGATGTTCACAAATGCACCGAAATCGGTGATTTTCACCACTTTGCCTTCGTAGATGGCACCGATCTCCGGATCCAGGGCGATATCGGCCACCATGTCCATTGCCCGTTGTGCATCTTCCTGGTTTTCCCCGGCAATTTTCACAAGGCCGGAATCATCCACTTCGATGACCGTATTTGTGTCCGCCTGGAGTGCCCGGATGATCTTGCCGCCAGGGCCGATGATATCCCTTATTTTGTCCGGATTGATCATGATACTCAAAATTTTGGGGGCATGGGGAGAAATTTCATCCCGGGATTTGCCGATGGTTTCCAGCATTTTTTCCAGGATATGCAGCCGGCCCTCCCTGGCCTGGACCAGGGCTTTTTCCATGATATCTTTGGACAATTCCTTGATTTTTATATCCATCTGCAGGGCGGTGATGCCTTCTTTGGGACCGGCCACCTTGAAATCCATATCCCCGAAATGGTCTTCGTCCCCTAAAATATCCGAGAGGATGACGGTCTTGTCCCCGTCTTTTATCAGGCCCATGGCAATACCGGAAACCGGGGCCTTGATGGGAACCCCGCCGTCCATCATGGCCAGACAGCCGGCACACACAGTGCCCATGGAGGAAGATCCGTTGGATTCCATGACCTCTCCCACCAGGCGGATGGTGTATTCAAAATCTTCAGGATCAGGCAGTATCCGCTCAATGGCACGGGTGGCCAGGTTTCCGTGGCCGATATCCCGGCGGCTGGGGCCGCCTGCCCGTTTGACCTCGCCCACGGAATAGGGAGGAAAATTATAATGGAGCATGAAACTTCTGGTTTCAGTTCCGGCCAAAGTCTCCACCCGCTGCTCATCCGGGCCTGACCCCAGGGTCATGACCCCGAGCACCTGGGTTTCTCCCCTGGTAAACAGGGCACTGCCGTGAGGGCGGCGCAGCATACCCACTTCACAGGTAATATCCCGGATTTCATCAAAAGATCGTAGTTAATTTTTGGGCTTCCTGGTGCGAGTCCTGCAAACCGGAAGCCGCTGACCTAGAA
>JAWOEP010000087.1:0-2643 GCA_046482705.1 Desulfotignum sp. | reverse complement strand
GCGATGAGTTCCACAGGACATTGGTATCCCATGTCAAGCATATCATTTGTGATTTCGTTTTTGTCGTGGTAGTAAACCTGCTGGTTGACGCAGGCAACAGCGGTTACGTAATACCCTGTGCACCATTCCTGATATTCACCAGGCCTTAAGCCAGATGCGCCGGGTATTAAAACCCGGAGGAAGGTTGATTTTCTGTGACCATGGACTGGCCCCTGACCCGGGTATCCGGAAATGGCAGGAACATATCAACCCCGTGTGGAACCGGCTTACCGGGGGATGCAATGTAAACAGACATATTTCTGATTTGATCACCCAAAATGGATTTGCCATCCAGACAATGAGCGCCCAATACCAGAATGCTGTAAAAATCGCCAGCTTCACCTACAGAGGTATTGCCGTGCCGGCGTAAAAATCCTGCCGCCTGTTACAGACGGCAGGATCTTGTCACACACACAGCGGCCCGGGCGTTTATCAGGACTGGCTGGCCAAACCTTTTGATGCATAAACCGTGGTTTCTTCAGGTCTTTCACTGCCGCCGGAACCGCCGGCATATCCCATGCTGCCATGGTTGATAGTGGTAAAATCAGGATAGGCGTGGCCGCCGTGTTCCACAGCATCCAGCCCTTCCAGTTCCTCTTCCGGGGAAACCCGCAGACCGATGGCGGCATCAATGAGTTTGAACATGGCCCAGGCAGCAGGAAAGGTCCATAAAAAACAAGCGCCAATGCCGATAACCTGGACCCCGATGATGGCCAGGCTCGTACCGCCGATATTGAACAACCCGGCTGCCAGGGTACCCCAGGCCCCGCACACCCCATGGACAGATATGGCACCCACAGGATCATCGATGCGGATCCTGTCAAAAAAAAGAACGGAAAACACCACGATCACTCCTGCCAGTGCCCCGATAATCACGGCGCTTGCCGGGGTGACATTGGCACACCCTGCGGTGATGCCCACCAGCCCGGCCAGGGCACCGTTCAGGCTCATACTGACTTCTGGTTTGCCGAATTTCACCCAGGAAACAATCATGGCAAGCACTGCACCTGCAGCGGCAGCCAGGTTGGTGTTCACAAAAATCATGGCAATATCCCTGCCTGCAGCCGTGGTGGACCCGGGATTGAATCCGAACCAGCCCAGCCAGAGAATAAACACCCCCAGGGCTGCCAGAGGAATGTTGTGGCCCAGGATGGGCCGAACCTTGCCGGCAGCATCATATTTGCCCAGGCGGGGTCCCAGGACCAGGGCGCCGGCCAGGGCAGCCCAGCCCCCCACGGAATGGACCACGGTGGAACCGGCAAAATCGATGAATCCCAGGCCTTCCAGCCAGCCGGAACCGTTGAACAGACTGCCCCAGGCCCATGATCCGAAAACCGGATAGATCAGCCCGGTCACCACTGCTGTATATATCAGATACCCACTGAACTTGGTCCGTTCAGCCATGGCACCGGATACAATGGTGGCAGCGGTTGCGGCAAACACCACCTGAAACATCCAGAAGGCCAGAACCCAGGGGTCTCCGTCCACCTGAAAATCACTTAAAAAGAAACCGCTGGTGCCGAAAAACCCGGTGCCGGACACCCCGAACATGAGGCCGAACCCGATGGCCCAGAAGCAGAGCGTGCCCATGGAAAAATCCATGAGATTTTTCATCATGATATTCACGGCATTCTTGGCCCGGGTGAATCCGGCCTCCACCATGGCAAAACCCGCCTGCATGAAAAAGACCAGGGCTGCCGCCACCAGAGTCCAGACATAGTCGGCATGGGACTGCACCAGGTCAATGGCAGCTTTGTTGGTCAAAGGTGTGGGGACGTCGGAACCGGCAGCACCGGCAGTTGAAACAGAACAGATCAAAAAGATGATGATACTACCCAATACGTGCATTTTATTTTTCTCCTTTTTATGTATGGTCAGATGTGACAGATATGTCTGGTTAAATCGCATCCGGCCCGGTCTCTCCGGTCCTGATGCGGATCACTTGTTCAATGGACTGCACAAAAATCTTGCCGTCACCGATTTTTCCGGTATTGGCAGTGGCAATGATGGTGTTGACAACCTCATCCACCATGTTGTCATTCACCGCAATGGTAATTTCCACCTTGGGAACAAAATCGGTGACATATTCAGCACCCCGGTACACTTCCTTGTGGCCTTTCTGCCGGCCGAATCCCTTGACTTCAGTGATGGTCATGCCGTTAACCTGCATTTTGGCCAGGGCCTCTTTGACCTGATCCAGCTTAAACGGCTTGATGACTGCCAGAATTTTTTTCATTTTTTCCTCCGGTGTTGGGCGTTTGTCCAAGTGTTGGTTTTGTCACTACACAGCTGGTGTGTCATAAGAGCAAAACCAGTGCCACCGGAAGAAAAATGCGGCATTTTGGGTGCAACTATTTGAAAGCAAAGAAAATAAATTTTATGAATGATTTTGAAGTCGAATGTATAAATTTACATAATTGTAATAATATTAAAAACAAAAATGTGTTTTTGTCCTGCTTGGCGTTTTTTTCTTGAATTTATCCCAGATGTTCGTCTTTTTTTAACAATTTTGTCAGCCTCTTGTACCTGTCTCCAGGGGGTGGCGGGTGCTGTTTGAACAAATCCATTTTTGACTTAATCACGCATAATGAATTTACAACCAGG
>JAWOEP010000072.1:0-6506 GCA_046482705.1 Desulfotignum sp. | reverse complement strand
AATTCAGAATCCAGGTCAATCCCCTTGACTGCCAGGGCTGCGGCAACTGCGCAGATATCTGCCCGGCCAAGACAACCGCCCTGGTGATGAAACCGTTGTCCACCCAGGTGGAGGAACAAAAAATAAACCACAAATTTTCTCTGGGCATTCCCTTTAAAACAGATATTCTCAAACGGGAAACCCTCAAAGGCAGCCAACTGCACAAACCGTTGCTTGAGTTCTCCGGAGCCTGTGCCGGGTGCGGAGAGACCCCCTATGTAAAGGTGATAACCCAGCTGTTCGGTGAAAGAATGACGATTGCCAATGCCACGGGATGTTCTTCCATCTGGGGGGGATCTGCCCCGTCCACACCTTACTGCACCAATGCTGACGGGCACGGTCCTGCCTGGGCCAGTTCCCTGTTCGAAGATGCGGCGGAATACGGATACGGCATGATGCTGGCCACCCAGAGCCGGCGCAAGACCCTGGCATCCAAAATGGAACAGGCCCTGGAAACCGGTGTGTCCGACGCGGTGAAACAGGCCATGGAAGGCTGGCTTGCCGGCAAAGAAGATGCGGATGAATCAGCCAAATACGGGTTTGCTCTCAAAACCCTGCTAAAGGATGAAACAAAAGGGATTTTACAGGAAATATATGGGGAAAAAGATGTATTCACCAAAAAATCCCACTGGGTTTTCGGCGGGGACGGCTGGGCCTATGACATCGGATTCGGGGGTCTGGACCATGTCCTGGCCTCAGGCGAAGACATCAATATCCTGGTGATGGACACGGAAGTCTATTCCAACACCGGGGGACAGTCCTCCAAAGCCACCCCCACCGGCGCCATTGCCAAATATGCGGCTTCCGGCAAAAAAATCGGCAAAAAAGACCTGGGCCGGATGATGATGAGCTACGGCTATATTTATGTGGCATCCATTTCCATGGGGGCCAACAAAAACCAGACCATGAAGGCATTTCTGGAAGCGGAAAAATACCCCGGGCCTTCTTTGATCATCTGCTATGCCCCCTGCATCAACCAGGGAATACGCAAAGGTATGGGCAAATCCCAGGAAGAAGGCAAACTGGCTGTGGAATCCGGTTACTGGCCTCTGTACCGGTTCAATCCGGATCTCATGGATGAAGGCAAAAATCCCTTTATTCTGGATTCAAAGGCACCGGACGGCAGCCTCCAGGAATTCTTAAGTGGAGAAGTACGGTTTGCTGCCCTGGAAAAAAGTTTTCCGGATGAATCTCAGCGGCTGCGCAAAAAAATAGAAAAAGAGGTCAATGACCGGTATACCATGCTCAAAATGATGGCAGACGTGGGAAAAGCTGCTGATGTTAAAAAAGAGAAATAACCGTTTCCTTTGATGCGGTTTTATACCCTTTAATGGCCGGCACCTGTCACAGGTTCCGGCCATTTTTCCAGGATGGTTTCACGGCAGGCCCATGAACTTTGAGCGACTCAGAATACGCCTGATTATGGCATTTATGCTTGTGTCACTTGTTCCCCTGGCCTCTTTGGGATACAAGCTCATCTCCCAGGGAGAAACCCTGATCGAAGAAAGGGCGTCTTCCTATCTGAACGGGCTGTCCAAACAGAACGCCGGGGCAATCAGGGAGTTCATGCTGGAAAGGGTCAATGATCTCAAGCACCTGTCTGGCATGATCTGTATGCTGGATCCGGATACTGCCGTACTTGCAGCGCATTTGGAACAGATGAAAGACCGGGTTCAGCCCTATCTGGGATTTTTTGGTGTGGACCGGTCGGCAACCGGTTTTTTTTCCACCCGGGATCCTGCCATGGATCCGCTTCTGGATCAGCAGGCAGTGACGCACACATGGATGGGTGCTTCATTTACCGATATTTTTGCCTTTCCCCTTGGACAGGAAAAAATACCCGCTTTGGTGGTCTGCACACCCATTGCAGCAGCATCGGAAAAAAACTGCACCAGGTTGTGCGCGGTGATAGATTTTCGCTTTGTGGATGTGCTGCTGCGGAAAAGCAACATAGAAGCTACCGGTGAAGTGTATCTGGTGGATGATACAGGCAGGTTTTTGTCTGCTTCACGGTTCGGGGCCAGGGCACTTGCAGAC
The DNA here is from genome assembly GCA_046482705.1 of Desulfotignum sp. Lineage (GTDB taxonomy): Bacteria > Desulfobacterota > Desulfobacteria > Desulfobacterales > Desulfobacteraceae > Desulfotignum. The sequence continues at coordinate 4,430 of JAWOEP010000072.1, read as the reverse complement.
ACCATTGCCATCGATCTTTCAGACGGCCGGGCCCACGGGCTGCATGAAATAAGAGACTACAGAGGCGAGCAGGTGCTCCAGGCCTACCAGAGAGTGGACACCTTTCCCTGGTATGTGATGGCGGACCAGGATATGGCGGAAATTTTGAACCGCATCAGAAACCTGGGGCGGGAGGCCATAATTTACGGACTGTTGACGGCCCTGGTTGTTTTCGGACTGGCGCTTTTTATTTCAACGGTTATCGTGAATATTTTAAAGGCCAAATACCAGTATGAAAAAGAGCTGGAGTTTCAGGTCATCCAGAAGGAAAAACTGGCATCATTGGGTCTTTTGACCTCCGGTCTTGCCCATGAACTGAACACACCCCTTGCCAATGCCCTGCTCTATACCCAGATCGCAAAAGAAGAGCTGGTGGAATCCGGGGATGAAAAAGTGCATCAAAAACTTGCCACCGTCATCGATGAGGTCAGGCGGGGCAGCACCATCATCAGAAACCTGCTGGATTTTTCCCGCCATTCCCAAAAAGATGACAACACAACCGACAGCAACAAGATTGTGGCAAAGCTGATGGATATCACCAGGCCCCATTGTGGGGCAAAACATATCAGAGTAACAGCTGAACTGGAACCGGCAATCCCTTTTGTAAAGGCTGATGCAAGCACGTTTCAGGCCATATTGACCAACCTTGTGGCCAATGCGGTTGAAGCCATGGACAAAGGCGGGGTGCTTACGGTGAAAACACGGTATATACCGGCGGTAAAAAAAATAAAAATAGAGGTTGCGGATTCAGGACCCGGCATAGCCCCGGAAGAACTAAAAAAAATTTTTGATCCGTTTTTCACCACCAAAAAACCAGGAGACGGCATTGGACTCGGCCTTTTTGTCAGCTATGAAATGGCCAGAAAACTGGGGGGAGATATCAGGGTTATCAGTGCAACCAGAGAGCAGGCAAAAAGGCCGGGGACGGTTTTTACCCTTGAACTGCCTGCTGCACAGGATGTTTTATGAAAAAATACAGGATTCTGGTGGTTGAAGATGATGAAAAAATGAACCAGGGACTGGTGTATGTGCTTTCAAAACAGGGCTATGCCGTGACATCGGTCGATACCGGTGAAAAAGCACTGGAACAGATCAAAGATACCCGTTTCGACCTGGTTCTGTCAGATTTGAAACTTCCCGGTATTGACGGCAGCCAGCTTCTGCGTGCAGCCAGAAAATATGATCCGGATATGATGTTTATCATTATCACGGCATACGGCACGGTTGATACGGCGGTGTCTGCCATGAAGCAGGGGGCGGAAGACTATATACTCAAACCCTTTGACATGGAAGAACTGCGGCTGGTCATCAAAAAAACCCTGGAAAAACGGCAGCTGGTTTTAAGCAATCTCCGGCTGCAGCAGCAGCTGGAAAAAAAATATACCTTTGACAATATAGTGGGCAAAAGTGAGGCAATGACCGGGGTTTTCAAGGCCATCGATTTTGTCAAGGATGCACACGCCACCGTGCTGATAAAAGGAGAAACCGGCACAGGAAAGGAACTGGTTGCCAGGGCCATCCACTTTAATTCCAACAAGGCATCAAAACCCTATATTCCCGTCAATTGCGCAGCCCTCAATGAAAACCTGCTGGCCAGCGAATTGTTCGGCCATGTCAAAGGGGCATTCACCGGCGCCATATCAGACAAAATGGGGTTTTTTGAGGCAGCTGACGGGGGCACCATATTTCTGGATGAAATCGGTGATATCGGCACAGGCCTGCAGCAGACATTTTTGCGGGTCCTGGAAAACATGGAAATTCAGCCGGTTGGCTCCCATGAGACAAAAAAAGTATCTGTAAGGGTCATTGCAGCCACAAACAAGGATCTTGAGGCCATGGTTGACCAGGGCAAATTCAGAAAAGATCTGTATTACCGGCTGCATGTGGTTGTGATTGACCTGCCGCCTTTGCGGGAGCGGCAAGGGGATATCAGTCTTCTGGCACACCATTTTCTGCACCGGTATTGTGCCGGCAGCAACAAATCCATCAGCACCATCTCACAGGCGGTACTAAAAAAGCTGGAGACCTATCCATGGCCAGGAAATGTAAGAGAACTTGAAAATATCATTGAACGGGCCACGCTTTTTGAAACAGGGCCGAAACTGACCCTGAACAGCCTGCCCCGCGCATTGATCAGACAGGATACAAATGCCGGAACAGGTGTCGGCGATATCCCTTCTCTGGAACAATTGAGCAGACACCATATCTGCAGGGTTCTGGAAAAAACAAACCAGAATAAAACCCGGGCATCCAGGCTCCTGGGTATTGACCGGTCCACCTTGTGGCGTATCATGAACCGCCTGGACATAAAATAGTGTTGCACATTGCATCACCTGATGCAGTGTGCAATAGTTTCGCCGGTTTCCTTCTTCCTTATTTTACCAATGTATTTTCTGTAACATATTATATTTAAAGGTTTTTTTGTTTTTTTCTGTCCATGGCACAAACATTGCTCTTGGTATGTGCCGGCAGATCCTGCATTGTTATGTGCCGTTATCGGCAGATGTCCGGTCTCCGGCAGTGCAGGGCAAAAAAATACCCCGTAAAAAAAAACAAAGGATGCCCTATGGAAAACAACGTTTTTGGAAACCTGATGGATTGGGGGGCTGTTCTGGAAAAACTGGAAAGACTGTCCCGGACCGGCGAACTGGGATACTGCCAGGATGAATTGATCCGCCTGCTCAGGTTTGATCATAACTGGCGGCTGCGGGAGGCAGCCATCGAGGCATTGCCGTTTGTTGAAAACCCGGGCCTGGATCTGGCCCAGGAGGTTCTTTTGGTAATAAAGCGCAGGGATCTGTATTATGATATCAGAATTCTGGCAACAGACAGCTTTGAAAAAATGGCGCGTGCCATGGTGAAGAATCCTGACATTGATAAAGACAGATTACAGGCATTTTTCACTGCCGCCATAAAAGATCTCAACGCCCTGCTTTCCTCTCCTGAACCACCGATATTTTACACCGCTTTGCAGCAGTGTGCCGGCCAGATCAAAAAAACAGCATCAGATCTGTAGCAGGAAACCCCTGAAAACCTATTATCCAGAATAAACAATAAGGAGCCATACCATGTTGATCGGGATACCCAAAGAGATCATGTACAAGGAAAACCGGGTTGCAGCACTTCCGGAAACCATTGAAAAATTCATAAAACTGGGATTTGACGTGCTTGTGGAAACAAAGGCCGGTGCCGGGGTTTTTGTGGATGATGACCACTACCGCAGTGCCGGGGCCGACATTGCAGCAGACGCTGCCCGGGTGTTTGAAAAATCCGATATTATTTTAAAGGTGAAAGAACCTTTGTTCAATGAACAGTTCAACACCCATGAGATAGACATGATAAAGGAAAACACCATCCTTATCACCTTTTTGCACCCGGCTGCACCATCCAACCATAATGATGTGAAAAAGCTGCAGAAGCGGCATATCACGGCATTTACCATGGATGGTATTCCCAGGATTTCCCGGGCCCAGCGCATGGATCCGCTGACATCAATGAGTGCCATCACAGGCTATAAATCCATTATCATTGCAGCAGCCAATTTCCCGAAATTCGTACCCATGATCGGTACCTCCATCGGCATGATAAAACCGGCCAATATCCTGGTGATCGGCACGGGTGTGGTGGGTCTCCAGGCCATTGCCACAGGCAAACGGCTGGGGGGGGTGGTCAAGGCGGTGGATATCCGGCCGGATGCAAAAAAAGAGGCGGAAAGCCTTGGGGTCAAAGTGGTGGGATTTGATGCCCCGCCGGAACTTGTGATCGGAGACGGCGGGTATGCAAAAGCCCTTTCCGACGACTGGCTTGAAAAAGAACGCCAGGCCCTGGCCCCCCTGGTGGCAGAGGCTGATATTATTGTCCTCAGCGCCCTGGTGCCCGGGGAGGTGGCCCAGACCCTGGTGACCCGGAAAATGGTGGAAACCATGAAACCCGGTTCAGTGATTGTGGATGTCTCCATTGACCAGGGCGGCAATTGCGAGATCACCGACCCGGGAAAAGAGTTCATCCATAACGGGGTGTATATCTGCGGTATTAAAAATATTCCGGGTTCTTTGCCTGTGCACTCCTCCTGGCTGTATGCCAACAACCTGTATTATTTTGTGGAAAACCTGTTCAAAAACAAGACAACCGACTTTGATATGACAGATGAGATCATCAAAGATTCTCTGGTGACCCATAAAGGAAAGCTGTTCCATAAGGGTACCAGAAAAGCCATGGGCCTGGCTGATTAACCGCAACCCGTAACTGTATCCGGAGCAGTCCAATGACAAATCTATTATTGATGGCAGGGGTGTTTGTTTTTTCCTTTGTGGTGGGGTATTTTCTGATCTCCCGCATCCCGACCCTGCTGCACACCCCGCTGATGTCCATGACAAACGCCATATCCGCAG
>JAWOEP010000057.1:0-5983 GCA_046482705.1 Desulfotignum sp. | reverse complement strand
TCCAGCAGGGCTGAAGAAGGATCCCCGTGGTAGGAGGAATCCACTTTGTCGATTTCATCCAGCATGAATACGGGATTTTTCCGGCCGGCCTTGCGGATATTCTGGATAATCCGTCCCGGCAATGCCCCCACATAGGTTCTGCGGTGGCCCCGGATCTCTGCTTCATCCCGCACCCCTCCCAGGGATATGCGCACAAATTCCCGGCCCAGGGCCTTTGCAATAGACCGGCCCAGAGAGGTTTTTCCGGTGCCCGGGGGGCCTGCAAAACACAGGATAGGCCCTTTGGAATCTTTTTTGAGCTTTCGCACGGCCAGGTATTCGAGAATTCTTTTTTTGGGCTTTTCCAGGCCATGGTGGTCCTGGTTCAATATGCGGCGGGCCGACTTGATGTCCAGCATGTCTTTGGAAGCCTTTTTCCAGGGAAGGCTGGTGAGCCAGTCCAGGTAACTGGATGCCACCACATATTCCGAAGATGACGGATGCATGCGGGACAGCCGCTGCAGTTCCCGTTCCGCCTCTTTGCGTGCCTCGTCCGGCAGATAATTTTTCTTTATAAGTGCCCGGTACTCCCGAATTTCCACAGGTTCGTCTTCCGTGTCCCCGAGTTCTTCTCTGATGGCTTTCAGCTGCTGGCGCAGATAATATTCCCGCTGCTGCTTGTTCATATCTTCTTTGACCTGGTTCTGGATCTTGGAACCCATTTCCAGAATTTCCAGCTGGTCATTCACCAGGCGGGTAACTTTTTTCAACCGCTTGGTGACATCAATCAATTCAATTACTTTCTGTTTTTCCTTTACCGGGGCGTTAATGGTGGATGCCACCATATCTGCCAGCACATTGGGTTCCTGAAGGGATTTAATCATCTGGGCCATTTCATTGGGCAGCCCGGGCGATAAATTGACGATTTTTTCGTATTGTTCTGCGATATTGGCCATAAGTGCACGGTTTTCAATATTCCGGTTCCCATTTTTACTGGCCATCACCGCAATTTCCGCCTGTAAATAAGGTTTTCCCCGGAGGAATCTGGTTACTTTGAACCGGTTCAGGCCCTGGATCAGCAGCTGGGCTTTTTCATCCTCCATTTTGGACATTTTCAAAATCATGGCCACTGTACCAATGCGGTACAAATCATCTGCCGTGTGTTTAGAATCCGGATCAGGACGTCTGGATAAAAGCAGGCCCAGCATCCGGCTGCCTGCCATGGCTTCGTCAATAAGGTCAATGGCCTCTTTCTGGATCAATACCAGGGGCAGCACCATTTTGGGAAACAAATTGGTGTCAACAATGGGAAGTATGGGAATTGTACCGGGGATATCATTGGTTGAAATAGTGGTGCTAGTGGAGGGATGTCTGACATCATCCATTTGTATTCCTTTGTGTATACCCTTGCGCTAGATGAAATCCATGGACAGGTTATGTCTCTGTTTGTTATTTTCTGTAAATAACTTGCCAAGGGTCAACTGGAGAAAGCCGTTGTTGAAAACAGCAGATACTTTTTCCACGTCAATCACGCTGGGCAGATACAATACCCTTTCAAACTGGCCGAACTGAATTTCAGCCAGCCGGTACGTGGCAGTAGAGCCCGGCTGGCTGCATTTTCGGGTGCCTGCAATCTTAACCGCCTTGTTGCTGATATCAATCACGATATCCTCTTTTCTCACCCCTGCGATTTCAGCCTGAATAATGATTTCATTTCGCGTTTCAAATATATCCATCTGGGGCTTCCAGACGCGTTTTGAAAAACAGAACATCGGGTTTACCGATTGAAACATCTCTTCAAATGATTTTTCTTCTGTGTCATATGTTTCAAGATTATTGCCGAACCGGATTTCTATATGTTCCATAAAAAACTCCTGGGCTGCAGTTCATATGGCCATCTGACCATCCGCAAGAATACCATCCAGCCTGTAAATTGTAAAGCAGTTTAGGAAATTGTGCCTTGAAATCCATACTAATGAATGATAATTGGAAGACCATGAACACACCATCTTATCAGACAGCTTTGGTCACCGGGGCATCCAAAGGTATCGGCAGGGCCATTGCCGCGGACCTGGCTGGACAGGGCATATTTGTGTTTGTAAATTACCGCTCTGACAAAGCAGCTGCCCGGAAAATTGTTGATGATATCCATTCCCGAAACGGCCGGGCAGCAATGATCAGATTCGATGTCACCATCCAGGCCCAGTGTGATGATGCTGTAAAACACATTATAAAACAATGCGGACATCTGGATATCCTGGTGAACAATGCCGGTATCCGGGATGACCACCTCTTTGCCATGATGAAAAAATCCTCCTGGGAAAAAGTGATGGAAACCCATCTTACCGGGTTTTATCATCTGACCCGCCCAGTGGTGCGGCAGATGCTCCGGCAGAAAGGCGGGCGGATAATCAATATCAGTTCCACTGCCGGCCAGACGGGCAATGCCGGCCAGGTCAACTACAGCGCGGCCAAGGCCGGGATCATCGGTGCCACCAGGGCCCTGGCCAGGGAAATCGGCAGCCGGGGCATCACCGTGAATGCGGTGGCGCCCGGATTCATTGAAACCGGCATGCTTAAGGGCCTGAACCATGACAATATTCTGCAGAACATCCCGGCCGGCCGGCTGGGAAAACCTGAAGAAGTTGCAGCAGTGGTTTCTTTTTTATGCTCATCCAGGGCTGCCTATGTAAACGGCCAGGTCATCGGGGTCAACGGGGGGATGGTGTAACCTTCATCAGGATCTTTTATCCAGAATGCTCCTGATGGCTTTGGAAAACTCATGCATGGAAAAGGGTTTCTGTATAAACCCATGGCATCCGCGGTTGAGCAGTCCTTTCATTTCACCATCCATAACCTGGCCCATGGTCACAAGGATTTTTATGTTTTTGCGTATCTGGCGGATCAGATCAAAGGTTTTCGTACCCCCCATTTTCGGCATGGCCATATCCAGAATCACAAGGGAAATCTCATCCTGGTACATGCGGAATATTTCCACTGCTTCCAGGCCGTTTCTGGCGGTTATGGCTTTATACCCCAGGCGGGATAAAAAATTTTTCCCCACATTGATGATCTCGGCCTGATCATCCACCAGCAAAATGGTTTCTGAGCCCCTGGGCAGGGCATTGATGCCTGAAGAAACCTCGGACGCTGCCTTGGCCTTGTTTGTGGCCGGCAGACAGACATAAAAAGCAGTACCTTCTCCCAAAGCGCTCTGGACCGTAATAAACCCGCCATGGTTTTTTACGATGCCGTAAACCGTGGACAATCCTAAGCCCCGTCCGTTCTGGTTCCCGTTTTTTCGGGTGGAAAAAAAAGGATCAAAGATCTTTTTCTGGGTTTCCATGTCCATGCCCACCCCTGTATCCTGGAAGCAAATCTCCACATACGGACCGGATTTAACTGCAAAAGGATATCCATGATCCTCGGGGAGGGTGATGTTTTTTGTGGATACTGACAGTGTTCCCTCATCCAGCATGGCCTGGGACGCGTTGCCGATAATATAGAGGCAAACCTGTTCCAGCTGGGACTGATCAGCATCCACCATGTCCAGATCCCCGGCATAGGATTCCTGGAAGGACAAATCCTTTCGGGTGGGTTTAAACAGGTTCATGGTCATTTTCACCACCTGGTTGACGTCCAGCACCTTTATCTGGTACTTTCCGCCCCTGGCAAAACCCAGCAGCCGTCCTGTCAGCTCACCTGCTGTTTCCACCAGTTTTGTAATCTGGTGGATATGGGAAAGCACTTTTTCCGTAGCGGTCAGGTCGATGCGCATCAAAGACAAATGTCCCTGGATACCCATGAGGATATTATTGAAATCGTGGGAAATACCCCCTGCCAATACACCGATGGCTTCCATTTTCTGGGCCTGTTGCAGCTGGATCTGCAGGGATTTGATGTCTGAGATATCAGTAACCACCGTCACCACCCCTGTTCCGGGAATATCTTTTTCCAGGCGGGACGCCCGGATCCGGCAGTCAAGAGGCGGACCTTTTTTCCGGGACATCCGGGTTTCAGCCATGCCTGCGCCGAACCTGTCCAATCCCTTTGCCAGCACAGATGCCACGCGGCTGTATTCTTTCCGGGTGGGAAAAACATCCCGGGCATTTGTATTGGTCAGTGTCCCCGGGGTATAGCCCAGCATGCCATAAAAGGTGTCATTGGCCCAGACGATGAGATCATTTCGCACGATCACGATACCTGCAGGGCATGCCTCAAAAACCGTCTGCATCTGCTGGAGACTTTGTTCACATGCATCATTGCTAGGGTTTGCCATAAACATGCCTGTCTCCTGTAAAAAAATATTGGCGTATAAAATTGACTGTACATCCAGTAGCTGATAGATATATCAGACTTTTTTGAATAATTTAAGACCCATGGAAAAAAAATGTATTCTTTGTTCCATCTGCGTTCCTGGCTCCCGTATTTCCCGGCACTGGTCAGCGGACTTCTGCTGACCCTGTGCTTCCCGGATCCCGGGTTGCATTACCTGGCATTTGTGGCCCTTTGCCCGTTGATCATCTCCCTGGAGCCCATGACAATCCGTCAGTCTTTTCTGGCTGGATTTGCAGCGGGGTTTGTCCATTTCACCACCCTGATCTACTGGATCGTTCCCACCCTGTCCACCTTTGGCGGTCTTCACATACTGCTGTCTGTCTGTGCTTTGGCCCTGCTTTGCCTGTACCTGGCCCTGTATCCGGCCCTGTTTGCATGGGGCCTCAAAAAACTGGCCCCATCACCCGCCATAATGCCCCTGGCAGGGGCCTGTCTCTGGACCGGGCTTGAATTTGTGCGCACCCATTTGTTCACAGGATTCCCCTGGGGAATTCTGGGATACAGCCAGTTTGCCGACCGTTTTCTGGTTCAGATGGCAGATGTGACAGGGGTTCTGGGCATCTCCTTTGTACTGGTTTTGTGCAACACCCTGATCAGTACCGTGTGGATCCAGATCACAACCAACGGCAGTATTATGGGCAGACACTTTTTTTTGCGGCTTTCCCTGTGTGTGTCCTACACCTTTTTTATTCTGGCCGCAGCCTATGTGTACGGCATCCTGCGCATCCCTCTGGTAACGCAGCAGATGGCAGCAGCACCCAAGCCTGTATTTGCCGTTGTACAGGGAAACATCCGCCAGGACCTGAAATGGAGCCGGGCCTTCCGCCGGACCACCATTGAAAAATACGGCAACATGTCCCTGGAGGCTGCGCGGTTTACCCCGGATCTTATCATCTGGCCTGAAACCGCACTGCCTTTTTATTACGGCCATGATCTGGATCTTTCCAGCCAGGTGGACCGGTATGTCCGCAAGGCCAAAACCCATTTTCTCATGGGAAGCCCGGCCGTGGAAACCTCCGGGGACCCGGTCCGGTATTTTAACCGGGTATTCATGCTCAACCAGCTTTCCATACCCGTGGGCACCTATGACAAAACACACCTGGTACCCTTTGGTGAATATATCCCTTTCCAGGATCTTCTGTTTTTTCTGGAAAAACTCACCCAACAGGCAGGCAATTTTTCCAGAGGGGAATCAGGGTTTATCCCCCTTGCCTTTAAAGACCATAAAACCGGGGTGCTTATCTGCTTTGAAATTCTGTTTCCTTCCATTTCCCGTCAGTTTGTCAAAAACAGGGCTGACATTCTCACCACAGTCACCAACGATGCCTGGTTCGGCACAACATCAGCACCTGCCCAGCATTTTTCCATTGCTGTTCTCAGGGCGGTGGAAAACCGCAGAAGCGTTGTCAGGGCTGCCAATACCGGCATATCCGGATTTATCGATCCCCTTGGACAGGTTTTTTCGGCAACCCGGTTGTTTACCGATGCAGTGGTTGTTCATTCTCTGCCGGCCCTGAAAAGCGTGTCCTTTTATACGCGCTGTGGAGATTTTTTGGTATTTGCTTGCTTTATTGCAATAAGCATGGGTTTTGTGGTAAAAGGGACAGTATATATCAAAAGGAGATTTCAACCATGAATACAGACTTAAAACAGACCATATCCGCAC
>JAWOEP010000043.1:0-4653 GCA_046482705.1 Desulfotignum sp. | reverse complement strand
TTGAGCCGGGAGATAAGATCCAGGCGAAGGTCCACTGCATCCAGGGATTCCGGGTCCAGATCGATTTCCAGAGAATAGTCCCGCAGGCTGTCCACCACATCCTGCAGATCCAGGATGATGGCATTGAGGCGGTCCGCTGTCCGGGCAAGGGTCTGGTCGGCAGATCCGAATCTGTGGATACCTGCGGCAAGAGAAGACAGCTGTTCAATAACAGCACCTTCCTTGTCATATACGGCGTGGACCGTACCATTTACAGCCTCAAAAATTTTGGCGGCATTGGAAAGCTTTTCCTTTTGTTTTTCCAGCACCAGATCCTCTTCCGGCTGGATGGCCGCTGCCTGGATTTCATCCACCTGGAACTGGACCAGTTCCTTCTGGGCTTCCTGCCGGATCTTTTCTTCTTCCAGGTTCTGGATACGGGTGTTCAAAGGCATAATGGTTTTGTACAGGTCGGCCACTTCCCGGCGCAAGGCCATGGTGCTGGCAAATTCATCCAGAATATCCAGGTGGTTTTCTTCCCGTAAAAGTCCCTGGTGGGCGTGCTGGCTGGAGATGCCGGCCAGGTTCCGGGTCAGCTGCTTCAGAAACTCCAGGGTGGACTGCCGGGAATTGATAAATACACGGCTTTTGCCGGACCGGGTGATCAGCCGCCGGATGATGAGGGTGTCATCTGTTTCCATGCCCTGGGCTGCCAGCAGCTGTGCCGGCTCAGAATCAGGGGTGATATCAAAACAGGCTTCCAGTTCCGCGGTTTCTTCTCCGGTGCGTACCAGGTCGGCAGAGGCCCGGGATCCCAGCAGCAGGTTGACCGCCTGGATGATAATGGATTTGCCTGCACCGGTTTCTCCGGTGAGAACGGACAGGCCCTGCTGAAAACAGATACGGATGTCTTCAATAATGGCGAATTTTTTTATGGCCAGTTCGCTGAGCATACAGTCTCCTTAGGGCCGAAAACACCGAAAATGTGTAGGTGACGAAGACGGCGGCCACCAGTCTGGGGATCCAGAGCCAGAAAGGGGGTATCCCCAGGGGAAGAAACAGCACCGGGTCTTCGATCATGGCATGGTTGATGCCTATGGACAGATGCAGCCTGGTCAATGCCTCCTTGTCATAGGTATGGGTCCGGGTTTCCTCTACAATCACAGCGGACCCGTATGCCAGTCCGAAAACAGCTGCCGTCATCCAGAGCATGCCGCAGGATTTGTCCAGGCCCATAAAGGTCAGCACCGGGCGCAGGGGCCGTATGATAAAGTCAATGATGTGAAATATCCTGGCCAGTTCCAGCATCATCATCAACGGCATGATAATGAAAAAAATCTGGGCGGTCAGCCTGAGGGTATCCATGGCCCAGCCGGCCAGCCAGGCGGTAAATGCCTGGTCAGTGCCCGGCAGGGCGCTGCCAGAAAGGGCTGCAGAGGTTTCCGGGGTGGTGCCCGTAAGTTTTGCACAGAAAAAGGTCACCACAAAGGCGGCCACCAGGCGGAAAGCTGCGGCAAAAAACGGGTTGATGCCGGACCGTCCCTGGACCACGCTCTCCTGGATCAGGTTGTGGCAGATAAGGGTGAACACCGCCAGCAGAATCATGTGGTCCATGGAAAAGGGCATAACGGAAAGGGCTGCCACCGTGCCGTAAATACCGGTAAAAATACCGGCAATGATCACCAGAGCGGCAGATGGCGGAAGGCCCATCCAGCCCATCACCGGGGTCAGTAAAAAATCAAGTTTGTAGACCAGGCCGAAATACACCAGCAGACCGGTGACAAACGACACCGGTATAATGATTTTCAACAGCCAGATAAATCCGGACCAGCCTTTTTTCAGGCCGGTCTGCATTCCTGAACCCAGTTGCCGGATCAGGTTATTTTTGTTTTGTGTCATGGGCGGAACTGTCTTGCTGCACATGCATTTTAACGGTTTCATCCACCGTGGCATACACATCTTTGAAGGCTTCATGCACATTGGAAGGGGACAACCGTCCCATCTCAATAAACTTGACGATGATTTCCTTGGCAGAGCGCAGTATCTGTTCATCAATTGATTTCATATGCATGTGTTTACCAGATGCCTGCCGCAAGGTCAAGATTTTGCTGTTGCCATGACCGATAAAATGCGTATAATCAGTGCTTGACCCATCAGGATGGGGTCAGGCGTGACCCCGTTGTACATAGACAGGCAGAAAGGCTTGGCATAAATGGAAAAGGCAGTGGAAGAAAACGACGATCACATGGTCCATCGTCTCTGTCACGGAGACAAGACCATCATACTTATCGGCACGGCCCATGTCTCCCGGAGCAGTGCACAGCTTGTTGAAGAAACCATTCTGGCCCAAAATCCGGATACTGTATGTGTGGAGCTTTGCCAGACCCGTCTGGCTGCCCTCAAAGATGCAGACCGGTGGCGGAATATGGATATTGTCAAGGTTATCAAGGAAAAAAAGGCCCTGATTCTGTTCATGAACCTGCTTCTGGCATCTTTCCAGAAAAAGATTGCCGACCGGTTCGATATCAAACCAGGCCAGGAAATGCTCAATGCCATTGCTGCGGCGGAAAAAATCGAAGCTTTCATTGTGCCTGCGGACAGAGATATCCAGATTACCCTGTCCCGGGTATGGCGGGGCATGGGGTTATGGGCCAAAATCAAATTGTTTGCCTCCATTGTGTTTTCCTTTGGCAGTGCTGATGATATCCAGGAATCAGATATCGAAAAAATGAAGCAGGAAGATATTCTTCAGACCCTGCTGGCTGATGTGAAACAGGCCCATCCCATCATTGAACAGGTGCTGATCGATGAACGGGACCGGTATCTGGCCGAAAAGATCGGCAGTGCTGCCGGCAGCCGCATTGTTGCGGTGGTGGGGGCGGCCCATGTACCGGGCATCAAAAAATATCTTGCAGAAGATGCTGACACGGATTTTGAAGAACTGACCCGGATACCGCCGGCCGGATCCCTGGGCAGGATTCTCAAGTGGCTGATCCCCGGGCTTATCCTGGTGTTGTTTGCTGCCGGCTTTGCCATGGAAGGCAAAGATGCGGGCACGGACATGATCTGGATCTGGGTGGCGGCCAATGGGATTTTTGCCGGCCTGGGGGCAGCCCTGGCCCTGGCCCATCCCTATACCATCATCTCTTCCATTCTTGCGGCACCTTTGACCTCCCTGAATCCCATGATCGCAGCAGGCTGGGTGGCCGGCCTGGTGGAGACATTTTCGCGAAAACCCAAAGTCCGGGATCTGGAAGCCATTCCCAAAGATATTGTTTCCATCAAAGGCTTCTGGCGCAACAATGTCACCCGGATTCTGCTGGTGGTGATTTTCACCAACCTGGGGTCGTCCATCGGCACCATGACTGCGGTTCCTTTGATGCTCAAGCTTTTGGGATGAACCGAATGTGATATCGGAATGCCATCACAGGCGCTGAAATTATTGTGGAGGGGCCCAGGCCCTGAAAGTGAGAAAATTATCCCTATGCTGAGATTATTTAAATAGACCATCGGCAAATTTCTGGATACAGGCCGGATAGAGTTCCCATTCTTTTTCCAGGCCCTTGCGCTTGACATCATCCAGGGTGTCGGTGTCAGCGATTTCAAAGGCTTTCTGGCCGATGATGGGACCGGTGTCCTCTCCGTAATCGATGAAATGCACGGTGCATCCGCCCACCTTGCATCCGTAACGGAAGGTGTCCCCGTACCCGTCCGTGCCCGGAAAGGCAGGCAGCAGGGCCGGGTGAATATTCATGATCCGGTATTTTCCCGGCACGGTGTTGATGCGGTCGATGAAATACGGGGTGAACACCCGCATGAAACCGGCCAGGACCAGAAGATCCATGTCATAGGGCAGAATTTTGTCCAGCAGCTGTTTTTCCGCAATGGCCCGGGACTTGAGAAAAAAGACGGCGTTTTCATCGGCCGGGTCAACCAGGTTCTGTTTTTCCATAACTTCCGCCAGGTTAAAATCTTTTGGCAAATCATCATCGGCAATGCCTGATCTGCAGGAACGGATGATGCGGGCATAATCCACCACAAAGGTGTCAATGCCCGCAGTTTGTGCCCGTTCCAGCCCTTTGACATTTGGAGTATCTGATCCGGTGAATACGATATCTCCGGTGATGCGGTTGTCTTTGCAGGCATCGATGATGGCCTGGAGATTGGTGCCGCCCCCGGAAATGAGGGTGCCGATGTTGATGTTTGCCGCCATGTTCTGGTCCTCCTCATGAATAATCGTTTTATGGGCAGGGCTGTATGCTGGTCTGCCACAAAGGTGCAGGGTATTTTACCGCATTTTTGCCAAAGAGGGTATCGGTTTTTTCCGGATCGGGCTACTGGTTGCCATAGCCGTTTTGGTCGCCGCAATCCGGGCAGGTCCAGGTGATGCCATTGCAGGTCAGGCCCCAGGCATTTTCATGCATACAGGTCTGGCACATGGAAAATCCGCATCGGCAGTGCCAGCAGAACATGAAAATCTGTTTGCAGCAATGGCACTGGCGCCGGCTTTTTGCGATGCGTTTTTCCCGGCGTTTCTGCTGCCGGAGGGTATGTTTTTCGTCCACCATATAAATCTGCTTCTCCTTTTTACCAAAAGATAGTATATATGCCCTGAATTACAAAAAACTGCAATATTCAAAAGGCAGGCAAGATGACAGCAGATCCTGAAAAAAT
>JAWOEP010000479.1:0-9538 GCA_046482705.1 Desulfotignum sp. | reverse complement strand
AGTTTTCCGGTCCGTCCGTCAGGATCCGGGACCAGGACCACGGTGCTTTTGGTCCCACAGGCACTGACTGCCAGTAAAAGGGCTGAACTGATGAAAAGCAAGATGGTTTTTTTCATATTTCCACCTTGACGAGAAATTGGGTGCCGCGAATATTGATGGTTGCATCCGGTGTATGAAATTCAACAGTTTCAGGTGACTGTTTTCCGATGATGCCTGAAAGATAGGAGGCAGTGCCTTTGATCATTTGGATTATCATGGAAAAAAGACCTTTTTCAGGTGCAAACATATAATCACTGATGATGATTTCGGTGTCAGGACCCAGTGATAACAGCGTATTGTCTTCAAAAATAATGCCTGTAGAGCTCTTTGTGCCGGTTTGCAGAATATCCTGTGGATAAAGCCTGTCACCGATATGGGCAGGTGCCGGTGCAGCGTTGCGGACAACGGTGACATCACCCTTGATGGTTTTTATTGTTCCAATGGAGGATATATCTGCCTTTGCAAGACATGGTACCAGCAGGGACATGAGCAGACAGATGACTGACATTTTCATGAGGGCCGCCTTTGTGGAGATGGTTTATTTGTAATCTTTACAATATCATATCCTTTCAGCACATTTTTTACAAGCAATTCCTCTTTGGCGGACAGGGTCACCGCATGTAACCAGATCCTGTTCAGCTGCTTGATATCCACTTCCTGAGGATGCCGTGCAACCGGCCCGGGATTGGCATCTGAGGATCCTGTCACACAGCACCCTCAGACGAAAAAAGTACCTGCAAATTTTATGTTTGACAAGATGCATTGCAGAGGAGAAACTGGACCGGGACAAAACAATGACCATGACAGATTCACAGACCAAAAAAAAAATACCCCAACCGCCTGCCGGCGGTAACACACATCCGGTGGTGCTGGTGGTGTGTCTCTGCGTGGCAGAGGTGGCCGGCATGCTGGGGGTGTTTGCCTTTCCGGCACTGCTGCCCCATTTCATGCAGATCTGGGAGTTGTCCGGCAACCAGGCCGGGTGGATCAACGGGGTTTATTTTATCGGATACACGGCAGCGGTGCCGCTGCTAACCAGCCTCACCGACCGCATGGATGCCCGGCGGATCTATCTGGCCGGCTGCGTCATCGGTATTGTATCCAATCTGGGGTTTGCCTGGCTGGCCGGCGGGTTCTGGTCTGCACTCATCTTCCGTGCCCTGTGCGGCATTTCCCTGGCCGGCACCTTCGTCCCCGGGCTCAAGGCCCTCATGGACCGGCTGGCCCCGTCTGCCCAGCCCCGGAGTATCGCATTTTATACCGCCTGCTTCGGCCTGGGCATGAGCCTGTCCTTTTTTGTTACTGGAAAGCTGTTTAACGGGTGGGGATGGGAAACCGCATTTGCTGCAGCCGCTGCCGGATCCGGTCTGGCACTGGTGCTGGCGGCAGCGGTACTGACACCGAGACCACCGCCCGCTTCTTCGGCTTTCATCAACCGCCATATCCTGGATTTCCGGCCGGTGTGGAAAAACCGCAATGTCCGGGCCTATATTCTGGCCTATATGTGCCACACCTGGGAGATGTTTGCGGCCCGGGCCTGGCTGGTGGCGTTCATGGCCTTCAACCTGTCCCTGCATCCCGGTTCCGAAAACCTGCTGATCCCGACCACGGTCATGGCTGTGGCCGGTATCGCCGGCATGCTGGCCAGCATTGCCGGGGCCGAACTGGCGGTGCGGTTCCCCCGAAAATTTATGGTGATGCTGATCATGGGGGTGTCCGGGCTAATGTCAGTGACCATCGGATTCAGCGCCGGGCTGGATCCTGCCTGGGTGGCGGTGCTGTGCATTGTCTACACCATCTTTTTTCAGGGGGATTCCGCCGCCATCCATGCAGGCGTGATCACTGCGGCCCGGCCGGATCTGCGGGGCGCCACCATGGCCCTGCAGTCTTTGGGCGGATTCGGTGCCGCAGCCCTGGGAACCATTGCAGCAGGGTGGGTCCTGGATCTTTCCGGCGGCGGTCATACGATTTCATCCTGGGGCATCACTTTTGCTTCCATGGGTCTGGCAGCGGCCCTGGGGGTTATTCTGGTGGCACGGATCGCCGATTGACAAAGAAATCCCGGCAAAGGTTCCGACATATGGCGGTTCGTTGAGACCGTTAAACAGTATATCGAGAACCAACGCAGGCCTCTGAATCCAAAAAGTGTAAAAAACCAAAGGCCCTGACCGGTGGCAAGAGGCCTCAATCACTGGCTTGACTTGTCCCTGAAGGAGCGGGAGTGCGCGGGAATTTTTGTTCAAACCAGTCCGCCGAGGGCCACAGTGATGGCCTCTCCGTTGACACCGCTGGATTCTTCAGATGCCAGAAAGGCGATCACCTCTGCTACTTCTGCGGGTGTCACCACCCGGCCCGCAGGGTAAAGCGTTGCTCTTTGCGCCCACACTTTTTCCGGGGTGATACCTTGGTGCGCGGCTTCGGCTGCAGCTGAAGCCTCTGCCATTGGGGTTCGCACCCATCCGGGCAGCACCGCGTTGGACGTCACGTTATGGGGCCCGGCATCCAGGGAAATCGACCGCATCAGGCCCAGAAGGCCGTGTTTGGAGCTGGTATAAGCGCTGCCGGCATATTCCGCCTTCTGTCCGGCTGTGGAACTGGTGAACACAAGCCGGCCATAGCCTTGTTCAATCATGTCTTTGACAACGATGCGTGACAGATGATAGGGGCCATCCAGATTGATGCGCATGGTTTCCTCCCAGAGTTCCGGTTTCTGCTCCCAGATCACCCGCTCATGGGCTGAGCCGATACCATGATTGCATACCAGGATCGATACCGGGCCCAGGCGGTCGTGTGTTTCCTTTACCGCAAGGGCACACCCCTCAGGGGTGCCCAGATCTGCTGCAACAAAATCCATTCCCAAAGATTGCAGTTCATCTTCACTGCGTGCAACAGCCATGACCCGTGCACCGCGTGCGCTCAGCAGTTCAGCCGTCACCCGGCCGATGCCCCGTCCTGCACCCGTTACCAGCGTCACCCGTCCTTGAACTCCCGGCATACTGCTCCTCCTTTTTTTTGGGCTTCCAGTTATTCATATGTCAGTTGACAATCCGGCGTGTCAGGCGCTTTATGGCCATACTTCCAAACAAGAATGTAAATATGATCATGTAAGCCAGGTTGAAAAACAACCCCGGGTCAAAACTGTTGAAAAAAAAGGCCCTCACCAGCCTGACCGCGTGCATTAACGGGAAAACTGCTGCAATCCACCGGGCAAATTCAGGCAGGTTTTCCAGGGGGAACACAATACCGGAAAAGAAAAACATGGGGGTGATCAAGCCGGTAAAAAAGAAGTTGAAGTGGTTGATGTTTTTGACAAAAGAGGTGACAAAAAGTGCCAGTGCGGCAAACATCATGCCGGTGATAAAACCGATGAACGGTGTGAAGAATGCCATGCCGGATCCCACCAGGCCGAAGCACGCAACAACGGTCAGAACTGCACCGGAAAAAAAGAATCCCTTGGTTCCGGCAAAAAGGATTTCCCCTATGAACATGTCTTTGACGGTCAGGGATGCGGATATCATGCCGTCATATACCTTGTCGAACTCAAGGCGGATAAAGGAGCCAAAGGTGCATTCATAAGTGGCTGTGAACATTGCCGATGGGACAATGATTCCTGAGGCAAGAAACAGGATGTATGTTTTTCCGTCTATCAGCCCGACATAGCTCCCCAGGCCCAGTCCGATTCCGGCAAGAAACATCAGCGGCTCCACAAACGGGGGAAATCCATTACTGATCAGATGTTTTGTGTATACGCGGACATGACGGAGCCAGACACTGAATATCCGCTGAAGAAAAGAAGGTGGTCTGACCTGTCCGAGATCTGCCATTGTGTGTATGCTATTCATGCAGTTTTCTCCCGGTGATTTTAAGGAATACATCCTCAAGATTGGATTGTCGCAATATGAAATCTCCTGCCTTGAATTGATCCGAGATCTGTTTGATGATTTCAAAATCATCGGCATACAGCAGCAGTCGGCTGTTCATGAATTCGGTGCGGACACCATCTGCGGCATTGAATGTCTTGCCGCCGGTATGTAAAAGCTCCAGTACATATGTTTCAATATGCTTGTCAATCAGATAGGCAGGCGGGCCCTGCATGACCTTTTCCCCTTTGTTCATGATAATCAGGTCATCGCATATCTGAAAGGCTTCTTCCATGTAATGGGTGGTCAAAAGAATGGTCACGCCCTGTTCTTTGAGATCACGCAGCTTATCCCAGATCACGTGGCGTACCTGGGGATCCAGCCCGGTGGTGGGTTCATCCAGGATCAGAAGTTTGGGGTTGTTGATCAGTGCCCGTGCAATCAGAAGCCTGCGTTTCATCCCGCCGGACAGCTGACGGATCTGGAAATTTTTTTTGTCTGAAAGCTCCATGAATGCAAGAACATTTTTTATAAAATGCCGGGCCTGTTTTGCAGGCAGGGCATAAAATTTGGAATAGATCATCAGGTTCTGAATGACACTTAATTCCTGGTCAAGGTTGTCTTCCTGGCTTACAATTCCGGTAAAAAATTTTATCTCAAGTGCACTTTTTTTCGGGTCATAGCCAAAAACAGATACCTGACCGCCATGTGAATGATCCCGCTCGGCTTTGCCGAACAACATCTTCATCATGGTTGTTTTGCCGGCGCCGTTGGGCCCCAGAAAGCCAAAGCAGATACCCCTGGGTACTTCAAAACTCAAATTATTGACAGCTGTGAGATTACCGTATGTTTTGTGAACATTTTGTGCTTTGATTGCCAGTTCTTTCATTCCCTCACCAACGGATGTTTATTTTTCATTTGCAGCCGCATCAATATCAAAAATTTTTTTGCCCTGTACATAGTCTTTGGTGGCATATTGGGAAATTTTCTGAATTTTTGACGACAGTTCTATTATCCGCTGGGTATGTTTTTTAACAAGCTGGATCAATTCAAGTCTCCGGGAAGGTTCCAGATGGGTATCCCCCAGTTTTTCAATTCCGATGGACACAACCTGCAGCGGGTTGTTCAGCTCATGGCTCACAGCGCCTGCCATTTCAAGAATGGCCCGTAATTTTTCCTTGTCCCGCTGTTCCTCTGCCATCTGCTTCTGCTGGGTGATATCCATGAAATATCCCAGGACTGCCCGGGTTCCCTCGTGTTTCACTGCGGTGACTGTTTCCATAACCCATTTCACCCGGCCTGTGCGGTCCACCACACGGAATTCATAAGGGGTGGTCCGCTGCCCGGTCAGCATCTGTTTTGCGCTGTCCCGGACAAGGGTCCTGTAATCCGCCTGAACCAGGTCCAGAGACGGCATGCCGGTGAGGGCTTCTCTGGTATACCCGGTAATTCTGCAGAATTCGGGATTCACATACCTGAAACGCCCCTGCTGCACAATGTAGCTGCCGATCAGGGCACTGTTGCGGCTGTGCTCGAGTTCTTCTTCCGCTTGTTTTTTTTGGGTATTGTCCCGGATAAACCCTTCAATGGCCACGGCCCGGTTCCGGCTGTCTCTGACTACCGACCATCTGTCATGCATCCACCGGGTAGTTCCGTTTGAACCGATATAGCGGTATTCAACATCACCCCGGGTTTCACCTGCCGCCAGGGTCTGTTTTCGTGCCTCTCTGAGTTTCTGGATATCCTCCGGATGGATGTGCCGGGCGACACTGGTGGAGGACAATACGGTCCGTCCCGCTTCCTTTGATCCGTAAAGTGCCAGAAACCGCTTGTTGAAAAAAGGAAAGGTCCCGGATTCAATATCAAACAGGTAGATGGCATCCTGGGAATGATCTGCCAGCTGCTGGAAACTTTCCGATAATGTCCGTATAATATCCTGGTCCCTGGTTTCAGGCTTGATATCAGCCGCGCGCTCCAGTTTCCGGACCCGGGCCTCCAGTTCTTCGTATGTCGGTTTTTTGTTCATGGTATGGGCCACTGTGCATTACCCCTGATGTTTTACCGCTGCCACAAGGGCACGGCGCATTACAGCCTGTTTTCATCTCTTTTCCCTCACATGGTCCAAATCAAAGCAAATCATGTGAAACACTATAACGGGGTGGTGTCATGATGTCAATTGCAGATGGCTGCAATCAATGATGGAAAAAGTCAGCAAGCCCAGTTCAGCATGTCAGATGAAAACAGGCTGCCACGTTTTTGGGGGTGCCTGTCAGTGGATTGAATTTTTCGGCTGCCTGTTTTCCGGATCATTGATGTTTAAACGATCGCGGTAGATACCCGGCGTTGAGCCGGCAATGGCCATGGCGCCGGTCGTGTGGACAAAAAAATCGGCCGGACCTGCGCCGCCTATGACTGCATATGCGTACCCCTGGGCCGCCATGGCATGGAGGCAGGAAAGTAACAATGCCTTGCCGATGCCGCTGCAGCGTTTTTCTGTGTCCACGCCTGTCGGTCCAAAAAAATTCCGGCAGGTGCAGTCATGGCAGGCAAATCCAATGATCTTTCCCGTCTCAGTGGCAATGAAGCAGGAGACCGGATGATTGCTGAAGGCGACATCACACTCCCCGGCCCATCCCTGGCTGAACATTTTCTTCACCCATTCAACGACGGCATACTTCTCATAAGGCATGGCACGGCGAATCACAATGCCCCGGGTGGAAAGTTCTTTTACCAGAGATGTCACCTCTGGCAGATCATATAACCGGACAAGCAGATCAGGCATATTGTCTTTTCCTTAAGCCCATGCTGCCAGCAGACAGCTCTTATTCTCACCCCGGAAATCACATTGTGAACACCGCTGTCTCTCAGCTTTTGTATCAGTCCAGTTGATATTCGATGTCATCAAAGATATCTTCCAGGGTGTAAAGCAGTTTGTCCGCTTCGGCCAGGTTCCGGTCGGCGATGTTTTCTTCGATGGCATGAAATGTCTGGGTCAGCTGCTGTTTGTGATCGCGCAGCACCTGCCGCAGCGGTGTGCCGTCGTACTGGTACAGAAGCATGTCGATCTGCCCGGCCAGTTCGTACAGGGATGGGTTTTTTTCCACCAGGCCGGGATCCTGGTATGCCAGGTACCGGGCCAGCCGGGGATAGGTTTTTTCAAAGCTTTTTTTGTAAAACGGCCGGATGGTCACGGTTATCTGCATATGTTGGCTCATAGGGTATCTTCCAGACCAATTGCCAGGGCATCACTCAGATTTAGTTCCAGCATCTTTATACTGGCTGAAATCCGCTTGACATTTTTTTGCAATGCCGGAAAATCCATGGTCTGGTCCTCTAAGTATCCGGTTGTTTTTCTGAGGGCCGCAATTTTTTCATTGATGGCGGTCAATGAATGCCGGTCCTTGATATCCTGCATGTCTGTATATTCCTTTCACCCGTATATTGGGCCTGTCTGATTACAATCATCCGGATTGCTGCCATTCAAATGATTCATGCTTTGTTTTGTTTGCGCAGATCCTTGAAACGCCTGGCCTTGAGTTTGTATCTGGGCAGGCTGCCGTATTCAAAAAACTGTATGTCATAGCCCAGGTTGGTTTTCAACCGGAGCTGGTCCCGCAACCCGGGTTCCACCTGTGATCTATCCACTCCGGTCCGCAGTTCCACTTTCAACGTGATATGGTCCACATCACCGGGTCTTTCCACCACCAGTTCATACTCGTCTCCCAGTCCGTCAAAGGAGCGCACCACCGCCTCCACCGCAGCCGGGCTCAACAGCACGCCTTTAACCTTGGTGATGTCATCGGCCCGGCCGATGACCCCGCCTTTGATCACCCGAAAGGTCCGGCCGCAGGCACAGGGGTCCGGATCCCACTGGATAACATCCTTGGAATCGAACCGAATGCAGGGCTGGGCCATGCGGTCCAGGGCCGTGATGACCATTTTTCCTTTTTTCCCGGGTTCGGTGATGGGTTCTCCGGTTTCCAGGTCCTCGATCTCCACCAGAAACATGGCCTCATTCACATGCATGCCAAAGGGCTGGTGCCGGCATTCATAGGACCAGGCCCCGATCTCTGTGGCGCCGGAATGGTCATATACCTTGGCGCCGAAGGCCTCTTCCATGCGTTTTTTGGTGGCAGGAATCCCTGCACCGGGTTCACCGGCACAGGTGATCTTGTTGATGGAAAGACCGGCCGGGTCAATTCCCAGTTTGTTTTTGGCCACATCTGCCATGCGCAGCACATAGGTAGGGGTGGCCATCATGGCCGTTGCCTGCAGTTCCTGGATTTTGAGAATCCTGGCCTGGGTGTCCAGAACCCCGCCGGGCACCACTTCACAGCCCAGTTTTTCCGCCCCGTAATGACCGGCCCAGAACGCCACAAAAATATTGTATCCAAAGGGCAGAAACACCCGGTCCCGGGCACGGTACCCCTGGGACCACAGAATACAGGCCCAGCATTCAGCCCACCATTCCCAGTCCTGCCAGGTATCAGGCTGGTACACGGGCTGTCCTGTGGTCCCTGATGTCTGACGGAATGCAGACACCTCTTCCAGGGGCACGCACAAGGCATCCCCATAGGGAAAGGGTTCCTTGTTCTGGATATCCTGCATCATGGATTTTTCCACTTTGGGCACCTTTCGCACATCTGAAAGGGACTGGATATCATCTGGTGTAATCCCGGCTGTATCATAGAGATGCCGGTGAAACTTTGAATGGCTGTAGGCCCATGCAAATATCCGCTTGAACTTGAAAAGCTGTAATTTCTCCAACTGTTTTCTGGAAAGGGTCTCCAGATAAGGGTTCCAATATTCCGTGTGTGCCATCTGATCCATCCTTGCTGCAGGCAATTCCTGGTGTTATTAAAAATCCATATGCCAGCCTGCGCCGGCAAAGGCGAACCGGTCTTTGAACCGATGAAATAGCCGGGCTGCGGCTTCGTTGCCTGTGCAGTGGGACACGGCAATGGTGTTTACCTGGAACCGGTCAAAGGCATCCATGGCCTGGTCCAGCTGGGACGGGTCATTGGCAAATCCCAGGTGGGTGCCGCCGATGACAGCGTGAAATGTCTGATGGCCGGATTTTTCGGCAAAATGTTCCATAATATTGACAATGCCGGAGTGGGCGCATCCGGTGAGGATCACCGGGCCGGCAGGGGTCTCGATGAGCAGGCTGGCATCATCGGCGAACGGGTCGGGAGCAAATCCGTCCGGGGTCTGGATCACCAGGCGGTCATCAGAGGGTTCAAAGGACCAGGTCCGGGGCACCTGACCGGAAAAGAAAACACCCGGGGCAATTTCGGTGAAGCTGGTGTGAAATTCGAACCGGGCATTGCGTTTTTCTTCCAGACTGGATTGAGAAAAAGGAATGCCGATGTAAGTCGGGTCCTGGTCTTTGGGCACCAGGTATTTGCCGGTAAACAGGTCCGGGTGGGCATGGACGGGCAGGGGGCGTTTCCGGGTCGGGATCTGCATAAGGCCCCCGGTATGGTCGAAATGGCCCTGGCTGATCACCACGTAAAAAAGAGCTAGCCAATGGTTTGTAGTAAGTTGTTACGTAGTAGTTTAATTTTGATATTCACTATAATTTTCTTTTCTTGTAATAGTGTACAAGAGAAATCAGAAGAGGATAATAAGGTTAAATA